>NZ_JBHYMF010000003.1:14302-116079 GCF_042742855.1 Streptomyces sp. NPDC058877
GGGGGGGGGGGGGGGGGGGCCGGGGGGGGCGCCCGGCGGGCCGCGGGGGGCGGGCGGGGGGGCCGGGCGGGGGGCGGGGGGGGCCCCCCCCGGCCCCCCCGCGGGGGGGGGGGGCTCCTGCGCCGACAGGGGTGCGGGCAGGGACGCCAGGGCGTCCAGGAGCTCTTCCGCCAGGGGGCGCAGGTCCGGGCGGGGGAGCACTGAGGCACCGGCCGTCTCCGGGGCGGGCGGCCCGCCGGCCGCCGCCCAGCGGGCCGCGAGGGCCTGGGCGTCGCGACCGTCCTCCCCTGCCTGTCGCAGCTCGTGGCCCACCAGGTCCTCCGGTTGGACCCAGGTCACGCGGAGGGTCACCGGTCCGCGCCCGTCAGGCCCGCGAAGGCCGACTCGTGGTCCCGGCGCAGCGCGGTGTCCCGGGCGAAGACCTCCCGGGCGACCGCGGCCAGGGCCCGTGCCGGTGCGTGCAGGTCCAGGCGGCTCGCGTCCGCGACCTGCTTCGCCCAGGAGGAGGGGACGGCGGACTCGCCGTGCAGCGCGCCGACGATCGCACCTGCCATGGTGGCGATCGAATCGCAGTCACGCCCGTAGTTGACCGCTCCGAGGACCGTGCGCCGGAAGTCGCCCCCGCCGACCAGGAGCATGCCGAGGGCGATGGGGAGTTCCTCGATCGCATGGAGACGGGAGGGGCGCCGGGCACCGAGGGAGGGGCTGCGGTAGTCGGGCCCGACCGTGTCGAAGGGGGCCACCGCCCCGCGGAGGGGAGCGAGGGCCGTTTCGAAGTCCGTGTGGCGGGAGGCGACTTCGGCGACCGTCTCGATCGCCGCCCGGGTGCCGTCCTTCGCCAGGGAGAGCGCGGTGTCCACCACCGAGGTCGGTGTGGCGCCGGGGGAGCAGGCCGCCGCGACCGCTGCCGCGAAGACCCCCGCCGCTTCCCGACCGTACGAGGACTGGTGCGCACCGGTGAGGTCGATCGCCTCGGCGTACGCGCCGGCCGGGTGGGCCGCGTTGACCAGGCCCACCGGGGCCATGTACATCGCGGCCCCGCAGTTGACGACGTTGCCGTTGCCGGCCTCGCGCGGATCGACGTGACCGTAGTGGAGTCGGGTCACGATCCACTTCTCCGCGAGGAAGACCCTTTGGAGGGGAAGCGCCTCGGCCTCCAGCTCCGGGATCCAGACGGGGGCGCCGATGAGTTCGGGGACGAGGTGCTCCGCGACCGCGTGGGCGTCGAGGTGGCCGCGGACCTTCTCGTACACCCTGATCAGCGCATGGGTCATCAAGGTGTCGTCGGTGACGTGCCCGTCTCCCTTGTGGTACGGCGCGAGGGGGCGGGCGGTGCGCCAATCGCCGCCGCTCCAGGGGCCGACGATTCCGGTGACGCGACCGCCGTGGCGTTCCAGGATCTGCTCGGGGGCGTACCCCTCGACGGGGCCGCCCAGCGCATCGCCGACGGCGGCCCCGAGGAGACTGCCGGTGATGCGGTCATCCAGTGCGGGGGCATCCAGTGTGGGTGTCATGTCGGAATTGTCCATCTGGTGTGCTCGGTTCCACGGCTCCGAGGAGCCCGGCGAGTTCGATCAGGTCGGTGCCGGCGAGCCGGGGCAGTGCACAGCCCGCGAGGGTCCGGCAGGCCTCGCGCCAACCCGCCGGGACCGAACGGCCGCCGCCCAGCGCCCCGGTGAGCGCGCCCGCGAGCGCCGGAGCCGAGTCGGCGACCCGGGGGAGGCACGCGGCGGCGGGCACCGCGGCCGTCAGCTCGCCGCGGCCTGCGGTGGCGAGGGCCAGGGCGACCGGGACGGTCTCGGCTGCGGCGATGCCGTAGCTGTAGACGTGGTCGACGATCTGGTGTTCCAGGAGTGGGACCAGCGCGAAGGCCGAGTCCGAGGTCCGGGCCAACCGCACCGCGTGTCGGGCGTTGCGGCCGATCTCGGTACCGGGCGGCAGTTCGGCGAGGGCCGCTTCGACCGCTTCGTCGACCCGCGCTCCACCGAGGGCCGTGGCGACCGCCGCCGCAGTGGCGCGGGCGCCGTGGACGCCGTCGCCGTCCTGCGTGTACCGGGCGTCGAATTCCGCGAGTTCGGCGGCGGCGCACGGGTCACCGGGATGCACGACGGCCAGGACGGCGGCCCTGACGCAGGCGGCGTCGTCGAAGAAGTGCGGGTTGTCGTGGCCGGTGGCGGGCGGGCGCAGCCCGGTGGCCAGGTTGCCGAGGCCGGCCCGGATCGAGATCCGGGCGCGCAGGGGCAGGACGGCCGACTCGACCTCGGGGGCCCGCTCCGCGGCTGCGGCGACCTGGCTGGCCAGGGCGTTCCAAGCGAGGTCCAGGGCGGCGCGGAGGCGCCGGTCCGGGGGGAGGCCGGTGAGGGCGGGGCCGGAGGCGGTGAGGACCGCCTCCGCCGTGAAGGCCGCCCATTCGGCGTCGTCGGAGGGCCCGAGCCGGAGCGGCTCGGGCGGCTGGTTGAGGGCGAGGGGGACGGGAAGGGTGGTCGTCGCGTTCTGCTCGGCGAAGGCGTCGAGTTCGCGGGTGAGGCGACGAGTCCACTCGGGCATGCGGGCGGCCCGGTGCCGGGCGGCGGGCCAACCCGCGGCGTCGCCCGCGGCGATGCCGAGGAGGAGGCCCTCGACTGCTTCCCGGCCGGGACCCCGGGGAGGGGCGGTGTGCCGGACTTCCGCGGTGCTCCGGAGGGCGAGGCCGTACGAGGGGGCGAGCCCGTGCGGGGCGGGGTTCCGGCGGCCCCGGTCCGGTGCGGGCGCCCGGTCCCGAGGAGTGCCGCCCCGGGGGGCGGAGCCGGGCGCCACCGGTGGCGCCCCGGTGCCCGGCGTCCCGCCGGTGCCGGGCGGGGCGCCGGCGGTCGGCCCGACGGGGGCGGGGCGGTCGCCCTCCGTGGCGACGGCACCCGCGGTGGTGTCCCCCGCGGCGGTGTCCGTGCTCATCGGGCGCCCCCTTCCGGGGTCAGCAGGTCCGCGACGTCCAGGACGTGGTAGCCGCGCATGGAGGGGAGGCAACTGCCCGCCACCGGGGAGATGGCCGAGGCCCAGTCCTCCGGGATCGAGCTCCGGCCTCCCATCGCGCCGGCCAGCGCGCCCGCGACCGCGGCCGTCGTGTCGGCATCGCGCCCCATGTTGACGGCGGTCAGGACGGCCGTCCGGAAGTCGCCGCGGGCCGCGGCGAAGGCGCCGAAGGCGAGGCCCACCGCTTCCGGGGCCAGGTCGGTCCACGGGTATCCGCCGATGACGACCGCCGAGCGGACCTGGCGTTCGCGCGCGAGCGGGTCCGCTTGCACGCGTTGGGCCGCGACCACGGCGCGGCGCAGCGAGCGGGCCGTCCAGGAGTCCATGGGGACGACCGAGAGGGCGGCCGCGATCACGGACGTGACGGTGGCGCCGGACATCGCTGCCGCCACGCCCGCCGCCACCGCCTGACCGCCGTAGATGCCCTCGCCGTCGTGACTGACGCTGCCGTCGATCGCGACGAGCCGCGCCGCCTCCGCCGGGCGACCGGCCGCGAAGACCCCGAAGGGGGCGGCCCGCATGGCGAGGCCGTCGCTCCAGGCGTGCCGGTGTTGGGCGGAGACAGGGGCGGTGAGGCCCCGACGGAGGTTCTCCAGGGTGCCGCGCTCGGAGAAGCCCGCGCCGCGGAACGGGCCTTCGTCGAGGTCGGCGATCCAGCGGTGCCAAGCCCGTTCGACGTGGTGGACGGTGAGGGAGGACCCGTGCCGGGCGAGGAGCAGCGCCGAGAAGATCGCGTACTCCGTGTCGTCGGTGCCGGCCGGACTGTCCGTCACGAAGCCTTCGATGCGGCCCCAGCGGCGGCGGATCTCGGAGGGGCGCATGTTCTCGGCGGGGGCCCCGAGCGCATCGCCGACGGCGAGGCCGAGGAGTGCCCCCCTCGCCCGTTCACGCGTGTCGCATGCCGTGGTCACCATTGCGCGGCCCCTTCCTCGGTGGGGGCGCACCCGTGGCGCTCCCGTGCCTGGATTTGTGCCACCGCGGGTCGCGTTCTCGCCGAAGAAACGTCTCTGTCACCCGGCTGACACTGCGCCACATCAAGGCCCCCTGGGTGAGGCAGTCCTTAGTAAGTACGGCCTGCCTTGCTGGCGCACCCCTTACATCGGGCGTATTTTCGAGGACGTTGGGGGCGGCGGGTGCATCCCGGCCCGCCGGAGCGAGGGGAGAACCATGTCCATCATCGAAGCCCAGGCGCCTCTGCACGAGGCCCACCGCGACAACCACAGCCACCGTGACGTGAACGGTGGTTGGCTGCGGCCGGCGGTGTTCGGCGCGATGGACGGACTGGTGTCCAACCTCGCCCTGATGACCGGTGTCGCGGGCGGCGCGGTCTCCTCGCAGACCGTCGTCATCACCGGCCTCGCCGGTCTCGCTGCCGGCGCCTTTTCCATGGCGGCCGGGGAGTACACCTCCGTTGCTTCGCAGCGTGAGCTCGTCCAAGCCGAACTGGACGTCGAGCGCGGTCAGTTGCACAAGCACCCGGTCGACGAGATGGAGGAGCTCGCCGCGCTCTACGTCTCCCGCGGGGTCGAGCCCGCGCTCGCGCGCGAGGTCGCGATGCAGCTCTCCAAGGACCCCGAGCAGGCCCTGGAGATCCACGCCCGCGAAGAGCTCGGCATCGATCCGGACGACCTGCCGTCGCCGCTCGTCGCCGCGGTCTCCTCCTTCGGCTCCTTCGCCCTCGGTGCCCTCCTGCCGGTCCTTCCGTATCTGCTCGGGGCGACCGCGCTCTGGCCGGCCGTGCTGCTCGCACTCCTCGGCCTCTTCGCCTGCGGGGCCCTGGTCGCCCGGGTCACGGCCCGCGGCTGGTGGTTCAGCGGGGTGCGTCAGCTCGCCCTGGGCGGGGCCGCAGCGGCCGTCACGTACGGGCTCGGCATGCTCTTCGGGGCGGCGCTCTGACTCCGCGCGGGTCGCACCCGCGCGCCGCCCCTTCGGGAACGGAATCCGCACCCGCACAGTAGACCGCGAGGCCCCCTCAGGGGGGCCTTTCCGGCATGTGGGGCACTTGATGCGGGCATAAGGCCCATAAGGGCTGTGACGTATCTCCCTGGCCCGATCCGTCGCGACGATGGGACACTATGCAGGACGCCACATAGGTAGCCGGTTACTCGGCGGTTTCGAGTGTGTGACCACGGGGAAAGAGGCATGAGCGTCACTGGGCAATGAAGCCCACTCAGCGACGGCTCGCCGGGAGCCCGGAAACCTTCCGGACCGATCGATCCGTCCCCGCGGGGCAGTCCCTGCCGCCGCACCCCACAGGTGACTCCATGGCGCCGCTGCGTGTCGGCGGTGTCCGCATGCTGGAATGAGCTATCCACTTCGCGAGAAGCCAGCCATCATGTAACCTGCACGAAATTTCGCGGAGGGCCAACGTCGTCCCTCGGCAGCTCCACATGCCACGACGACGACGGGAGAGCCGATGCGTTCCGACGCCTGGTCGCCCATGGACGGTCGCCCCGCTCCGCAGGGGATGTACGACCCCCGTAACGAACACGACGCCTGTGGCGTCGGGTTCGTGGCCACCCTCACCGGTGTTGCCAGCCACGCGCTGGTCGAGCAGGCGCTGACCGTACTGCGCAACCTCGAGCACCGCGGTGCCACCGGCTCCGAGCCCGACTCCGGCGACGGCGCCGGCATCCTGCTCCAGATCCCGGACGCCTTCCTCCGCGAGGTCGCCGGATTCGTGCTCCCCGAAGCCGGCGCGTACGCCGTCGGCATCGCCTTCCTCCCCGAGGAGGGCACCGACGAGGCCGCCGCCTCGATCGAGGCCATCGCCGCAGAAGAGGGCCTCACCGTCCTCGGCTGGCGCGAGGTCCCCATCGCCCCCGAACTGCTCGGTGCCTCCGCCCGCGCCACCATGCCGGTCTTCCGCCAGCTCTTCGTCGCCGACGGCGAGAGCACGGGCATCGCCCTCGACCGCAAGGCGTTCGTGCTGCGCAAGCGCGCCGAGCGCGAGGCCGCGACCTACTTCCCGTCGCTCTCCGCCCGCACCATCGTCTACAAGGGCATGCTGACCACCGGCCAGCTGGAGCCCTTCTTCCCGGACCTCTCGGACCGCCGTTGCGCCACCGCCGTGGCCCTGGTCCACTCCCGGTTCTCCACCAACACCTTCCCGAGCTGGCCGCTGGCCCACCCGTACCGCTTCGTCGCCCACAACGGTGAGATCAACACTGTCAAGGGCAATCGGAACTGGATGACCGCCCGCGAGGCGCAGCTCGAATCCGAGGCCTTCGGCGAGGGCGCGCTGGAGCGGATCTTCCCGATCTGCACCCCGGACGCCTCCGACTCGGCCTCCTTCGACGAGGTCCTGGAGCTCCTCCACCTCGGCGGCCGTTCGCTGCCGCACGCGGTCCTGATGATGGTCCCCGAGGCGTGGGAGAACCACGACTCCATGGACTCGGCCCGCCGCGCCTTCTACCAGTACCACTCCACGATGATGGAGCCCTGGGACGGCCCGGCCTGCGTCACCTTCACCGACGGCGTCCAGGTCGGTGCGGTCCTCGACCGCAACGGTCTGCGTCCCGGCCGCTACTGGGTCACGGACGAGGGCCTCGTCGTCCTCTCCTCCGAGGTCGGCGTCCTCGACATCGATCCGGCCAAGGTCGTCCGCAAGGGCCGCCTCCAGCCCGGCAAGATGTTCCTCGTCGACACCGCCGAGCACCGCATCGTCGAGGACGACGAGATCAAGGCCGCCCTCGCCGCCGAGCAGCCGTACGCGGAATGGCTGGAGACCGGCGAGATCGAGCTGTCCGACCTTCCCGAGCGCGAGCACATCGTGCACACCCACGCCTCGGTCACCCGCCGCCAGCAGACCTTCGGCTACACCGAGGAAGAGCTCCGCGTCATCCTCGCGCCGATGGCCCGAAGCGGCGCCGAGCCCATCGGCTCCATGGGCACGGACTCTCCGATCGCCGCCCTGTCCGCCCGCCCGCGGCTGCTCTTCGACTACTTCACCCAGCTCTTCGCCCAGGTGACCAACCCGCCGCTGGACGCGATCCGCGAGGAACTCGTGACCTCGCTGCGCTCCTCGCTGGGTCCCCAGGGCAACCTGCTCGAACCGACCCCCGTGTCCTGCCGCAGCGTCACGCTGCCCTTCCCGGTGATCGACAACGACGAGCTGGCCAAGCTCATCCACATCAACGCCGACGGCGACATGCCCGGCATGAAGGCCGCGACGCTCTCCGGCCTCTACCGGGTGTCCGGCGGCGGCGACGCCCTCGCCGCGCGCATCGAGGAGATCTGCGCCGAGGCCGACACCGCCATCGAGGCCGGTGCCCGCCTGATCGTGCTCTCCGACCGGCACTCCGACGCCGAGCACGCGCCGATTCCCTCGCTGCTGCTCACCGCGGCCGTCCACCACCACCTCATCCGCACCAAGCAGCGCACCAAGGTGGGCCTGCTCGTCGAGGCCGGTGACGTCCGCGAGGTCCACCACGTCGCCCTGCTCATCGGCTACGGCGCGGCGGCGGTCAACCCGTACCTCGCGATGGAGTCCGTCGAGGACCTGGTCCGCGCCGGCACCTTCATCGAGGGGCTGGAGCCCGAGCAGGCCATCCGGAACCTGATCTACGCCCTCGGCAAGGGCGTCCTCAAGGTGATGTCCAAGATGGGCATCTCCACCGTCGCCTCCTACCGCGGCGCCCAGGTCTTCGAGGCGGTCGGCCTCGACGAGACCTTCGTCGCCACCTACTTCAACGGCACCGCGACCAAGATCGGCGGAGCCGGTCTCGACGTCGTCGCCAAGGAGGTCGCCGCCCGTCACGCCAAGGCCTACCCCGCCTCGGGCGTCCCCTCCGCGCACCGCGCCCTGGAGATCGGCGGCGAGTACCAGTGGCGTCGCGAGGGCGAGCCGCACCTGTTCGACCCGGAGACCGTCTTCCGCCTCCAGCACGCCACGCGCACCAAGCGGTACGACATCTTCAAGAAGTACACGGACCGGGTCAACGAGCAGTCCGAGCGCCTCATGACGCTCCGTGGACTCTTCGGCTTCGCCGCCGAGGGCCGCGCCCCGATCTCCATCGACGAGGTCGAGCCGGTCTCCGAGATCGTCAAGCGCTTCTCCACCGGCGCCATGTCGTACGGCTCCATCTCCCGCGAGGCGCACGAGACGCTCGCCATCGCCATGAACCAGCTGGGCGCCAAGTCCAACACCGGCGAGGGCGGCGAGGACCCGGAGCGCCTGTACGACCCGGCGCGCCGCTCCGCGATCAAGCAGGTCGCCTCCGGCCGCTTCGGCGTCACCAGCGAGTACCTGGTCAACGCCGACGACATCCAGATCAAGATGGCCCAGGGCGCCAAGCCCGGTGAGGGCGGTCAGCTGCCCGGTCACAAGGTCTACCCGTGGGTCGCCAAGACGCGTCACTCGACGCCCGGCGTCGGCCTCATCTCGCCGCCGCCGCACCACGACATCTACTCCATCGAGGACCTGGCCCAGCTGATCCACGACCTCAAGAACGCCAACCCGGTCGCCCGCATCCACGTGAAGCTGGTCTCCGAGGTCGGCGTCGGCACGGTCGCCGCCGGCGTCTCCAAGGCCCACGCGGACGTCGTCCTCATCTCCGGCCACGACGGCGGTACGGGCGCCTCCCCGCTGACCTCGCTGAAGCACGCGGGCGGTCCCTGGGAGCTCGGCCTCGCCGAGACCCAGCAGACGCTGCTGCTCAACGGCCTGCGCGACCGGATCGTCGTCCAGACCGACGGCCAGCTCAAGACCGGCCGTGACGTCGTCATCGCCGCCCTGCTCGGTGCCGAGGAGTTCGGCTTCGCCACCGCGCCGCTGGTCGTCTCCGGCTGCGTCATGATGCGCGTCTGCCACCTGGACACCTGCCCGGTCGGCATCGCCACCCAGAACCCGGTCCTGCGCGACCGCTTCTCCGGCAAGGCCGAGTTCGTCGTCAACTTCTTCGAGTTCATCGCCGAAGAGGTCCGGGAACTCCTCGCCGAGCTGGGCTTCCGCACCCTCGACGAGGCCGTCGGCCACGCCGAACTGCTCGACACCAGCCGTGCGGTCTCGCACTGGAAGGCCCAGGGCCTGGACCTGGAGCCGCTCTTCCACGTGCCCGAGCTCCCCGAGGGCGCGGTCCGCCACGCCCGGATCGAGCAGGACCACGGCCTGGAGAAGGCCCTCGACAACGAGCTGGTCCAGCTCGCCGCCGAGGCCCTGAACGCGGCCTCCGCCGAGGAGGCCCAGCCGGTCCGCGCCCAGGTCGCGATCCGCAACATCAACCGCACGGTCGGCACCATGCTCGGCCACCACGTGACGAAGAGGTTCGGTGGCGCCGGCCTCCCGGCCGACACCATCGACATCACCTTCACCGGCTCCGCCGGCCAGTCGTTCGGCGCCTTCCTGCCGGCCGGCGTCACCCTCCGCCTGGAGGGCGACGCCAACGACTACGTCGGCAAGGGGCTCTCCGGCGGCCGGGTGATCGTCCGTCCGGACCGGGGTGCCGACCACCTGGCCGAGTACTCGACCATCGCGGGCAACACGATCGGCTACGGCGCGACCGGCGGCGAGCTCTTCCTCCGCGGTCGCACCGGCGAGCGCTTCTGCGTCCGCAACTCCGGTGCGCTGGTCGTCTCGGAAGGCGTGGGCGACCACGGCTGCGAGTACATGACCGGTGGTACGGCGGTCGTCCTCGGCGAGACCGGCCGCAACTTCGCCGCCGGCATGTCGGGTGGCGTCGCCTACGTCATCGACCTCGACCGGAACAACGTCAACTCCGGGAACCTGGAGGCGGTCGAGGCCCCGTCGGACACCGACAAGGCGTGGCTGCACGACGTCGTGCGCCGCCACTTCGAGGAGACCGGCTCGACGGTCGCCGAGAAGCTGCTCGCCGACTGGGACGCCGCGGCGGCCCGCTTCAGCAAGATCATTCCCGCCACGTACAAGGCAGTGCTCGCCGCCAAGGACGCCGCTGAGCTCGCCGGCCTCTCCGAGACCGAGACCACCGAGAAGATGATGGAGGCTGCGTCCCATGGCTGACCCCAAGGGCTTCCTGACCACCGGGCGCGAAGTCGCCCAGACCCGACCGGTGGCCGAGCGCGTCAGGGACTGGAACGAGGTGTACGTCCCCGGCTCCCTGCTCCCGGTCATCAGCAAGCAGGCTGGCCGCTGCATGGACTGTGGCATTCCGTTCTGCCACAACGGTTGCCCCCTCGGGAACCTGATCCCCGAGTGGAACGACTACGCCTACCGCGAGGACTGGTCGGCGGCGTCGGAGCGGCTGCACGCCACCAACAACTTCCCGGAGTTCACCGGTCGCCTCTGCCCGGCCCCGTGCGAGGCCGCGTGCGTGCTCGGTATCAACCAGCCGGCCGTCACCATCAAGAACGTCGAAGTCTCCATCATCGACAAGGCCTGGGACGCCAACGACGTCAAGCCGCAGGCGCCCGAGCGCCTCTCCGGCAAGACCGTCGCCGTCATCGGCTCCGGCCCGGCCGGTCTGGCCGCGGCCCAGCAGCTGACCCGGGCCGGCCACACGGTCGCCGTCTACGAGCGTGCGGACCGGATCGGCGGACTGCTGCGCTACGGCATCCCCGAGTTCAAGATGGAGAAGCGGCACATCAACCGCCGCATCGAGCAGATGCGGGCGGAGGGCACCAAGTTCCGCACGGGCGTCGAGGTCGGCCGCGACATGCCGGCGACCGCCCTGCGCAACCGCTACGACGCGGTGGTCATCGCCGCCGGTGCCACCACCGCCCGTGACCTGCCCGTGCCGGGTCGCGAGCTGAACGGCATCCACCAGGCGATGGAGTACCTGCCGCTCGCCAACAAGGTCGTCGAGGGCGATTTCGTGGCGCCGCCGATCACCGCCGAGGGCAAGCACGTCGTCGTCATCGGTGGCGGTGACACCGGTGCGGACTGCGTCGGCACCGCGCACCGCCAGGGCGCGGCCTCGGTCACCCAGCTGGAGATCATGCCGAAGCCGGGCGACGAGCGGAACGCCGGGCAGCCCTGGCCGACCTTCCCCATGCTCTACAAGGTCACCTCGGCGCACGAGGAGGGCGGCGAGCGGGTCTACTCCGTCTCCACCACCCACTTCGAGGGCGACGAGGACGGCAACGTCCAGTTCCTCCACCTGATCGAGGTCGAGTTCATCGACGGCAAGCTGACGCAGAAGCCGGGCACGGAGCGCAAGATCCCCGCCCAGCTGGTCACGCTGGCGATGGGCTTCACCGGCACGGACGTGGAGAACGGACTGGTCGCACAGTTTGGTCTGGACCTGGATGAGCGGGGTAACATCGCCCGTGACGCGGACTTCGCCACCAACGTCGATGGCGTCTTCGTCGCCGGCGACGCCGGTCGCGGCCAGTCGCTCATCGTCTGGGCCATCGCCGAGGGCCGTTCCGCCGCCCGCGGGGTGGACCGCTACCTGACCGGCGCCAGCTCCCTGCCGGCCCCGATCCGTCCGACGGACCGCGCCCTGACGGTCTGATCCGCCGGATCACCCCTGAGAACGTCCCGTACAACGACGTGCGGAACTGAGCGCAGCACTCCCCGCCTGTCCCCGACCGGACGACTGGGGAGTGCTGCGGCGCGTTTTCCCCGGATCCCTTCCGCGCGCAGGTGACGGAGGGGCCGCCGGCCCGGGAGGGGGTGGTGCCCCGGCCCGGTCGAACCCGATTCCCGCAGCCCGGTCGGCGGCGGGGAGGGTCGTAGACTGCCGTCGCGGGGCCGGGCGGGACCGGTGCGCACCCGGTGCGCCCCACCCGGACCGAGTCGCCCCGCGCCGTCGAACGCGATCCGGCCGACGTCGTGTTCACGGAGGTCGAAGAGCCGGAGGGGGAACGGACGTGCCGCTGAACCTGCGCAAGGTCGAGGAGACCGCGCCCGCGTTGGTGAGCCTCTACAAGGAGGCCGGGGCCTCGCTGGAACGACACGGGATCGTCGGGCAGCAGGTCGCCGTCTACCTCGTCGTCGACTATTCGGGGTCCATGAAGCCGTACTACCGCAACGGCACCGTCCAGGCCCTGGCCGACCGGGTGCTCGGGCTCTCCGCCCACCTCGACGACGACGGGCGGGTGCCGGTCGTCTTCTTCTCCACGGACGTCGACGCCCTGACCGACATCCGTCTCGACGACCACGCCGGCCGGATCGACCGGATCGTCGCCGGGCTCGGCCACATGGGGAAGACGAGCTACCACCTCGCCATGGACGCCGTCATCGACCACTACCTGGACAGCGGCTCCACCGCGCCCGCCCTCGTCGTCTTCCAGACCGACGGGGGGCCGATCAACAAGCTGGCGGCCGAGCGGTACGTGTGCAAGGCGGCCCGGCTGCCGATCTTCTGGCAGTTCATCGGCTTCGGCGACCCGGGAAGCCGGCAGTTCGATTTCCTGCGCAAGCTGGACGAGCTGGACGTGCCGGGGAAGCGGCCCCTCGACAACGCCGGCTTCTTCCACGCCGGGGAGGACCCGAACCGGGTTTCCGACACGGAGCTGTACGACCGGCTCGTCTCCGAGTTCCCCCGCTGGCTCGCCGCCGCCCGGGCCCAGGGCGTCGTCCGGCACTGAGCCGCGCCGCGTGTCCGTCCTTCTCCGGCCCGCCACCGAGATCCGTACGGCGGGCCGGAGCCTGGCGGAAACCCCCTGGCTCCGGGGTGCCGTCGCACTCGATGATGACGTCATGACCTCTCTCGTGCGCCATGTGACCATCGACTGTGCCGACGCCTACTCCCTGGCGAGCTTCTGGGCCGCGGCCCTGGACACCGAGCTCGGTGACGACGACCGGCCCGGTGACCCGGAGGCCCTGGTCGAGTCGGCCGGCGTGAGCCTCCTCTTCATCCGGGTGCCCGAGGCGAAGTCGGTGAAGAACCGCGTCCACCTCGACCTCCAGCCGCAGGACCGCACCCGTGACGAGGAGGTCGAGCGGCTGGTCGCCCTCGGCGCCACCCCGGTCCACGACCGCCGGAACCAGGACGGCACCGGCTGGGTGACCCTCGCCGATCCGGAGGGCAACGAGTTCTGCGTGGAGCGCAGCCGGGCGGAGCGCGCGGTCACCGGCTGACCGCGGTCGGCGGGACGCCCGGCCCGCTGCGGGGCGTCGTCATCGGCTGGCTCCGGCCCCCGAAGTCGTCCGGCTGCGGGCGGCTCCCGGGCCTTCGGAGCAATCCTGACAGTCGTTGTCGGGCATGCCGTGTTTCCTGGGGCCATGGAAGACACCGGAACCAGCTGGTCGGCCTTCGAGGCCGCCGAACCCGAGCTCGCCGCGACCGTGCGGAAGCGCTTCGAGTCGTACGCCCACCACGTCCTCGCCACCGTGCGGAAGGACGGTTCGCCCCGGCTGAGCGGGATCGAGGCGGACTTCCGCGGCGGTGACCTGTTGCTCGGCATGATGCCGAACTCCCGGAAGGCGCTCGATCTGCGCCGTGACCCCCGGTTCTCGCTGCTCGCCAACCCGGGCCCCGGCACCGACATGGGCGGTGGTGACGTCCGGATCTCCGGGCGGGCGGTCGAGATCACCGACCCGGAGGCCCTGGCCCGGTACGCGGTCGAGACGGGGGCACCGCAGCCCTTCCACCTCTTCCGGGTGGAGCCGGGCGAAGTCGTGCGGACCTGGGTGGACGGCGACGAGATGGTGCTCCGCAGCTGGGTGCCGGGGCGGCCGGCGCGAACGGTCCGGCGCGGCAACGACGACGCCCCGCCCCGCCCGGACGCCTGAGCCGGGAGCGCACCGCCTTCCCTGAACCGATCGGCCCGGCCGGGCCGATCGGTTCAGGCGTACGAGGCGAGCACCTGTGCCCGGCACCGAGCGGGGTCGCCCCAGGCGTCCCGCAGGGGGCGGGCCTTGCGCAACCAGAGGGCCAGGTCCAGTTCCTCGGTGTAGCCGACGGCGCCGTGCACCTGGAGGGCGGTGCGGGCGGCGGCGTACCCGGCCTCTCCGGCCGCCACCTTGGCCGCCGCGAGGTCACCGTCGGTGTCGTCGGCAGAGTTCCCGTCCGCGAGGCCGACGGCCGCGCCGTAGAGCAGCGGTCGCGCGAACTCCAGGCCGAGCAGGGTGTCGGCGAGCCGGTGCTTGACCGCCTGGAACGCACCGATGGGGGTGCCGAACTGGGTGCGCTGCTTGGCGTACGCCACTGTCCGGTCGAGGAGTGCGCGCCCGACCCCGAGGGACTGAGCGGCCGTCGCCAGCATCGCCCAGCGCCTGGCCCGCCCGGCCGCGGCGACGACGGAGGACCCGGAGGCGAGCAGTTCCCCGCCGGGCGCGGGCCGGGCGAGCCGTCGCGCGGGGTCGGCCGACACCCGCACCGGCCCGTGCCCGCCCGCCAGCCAGAGCCCTTCGCCCCGCACGGCGAACACGAGGTCCGCCCGGTCGGCATCGAGGGCGTACGGGCTGGCGGCCCGGCCCCGCCCCAGCCCCGACGCCAGTGTCGCCGTCGACGCGCCCGAGGCGAGGGCGGGGAGGAAGCGCTTGGCCGGGGTGGAGTCCTCCAGCCGGGCCAGGTCGGCCAGGAGCACCGCCGCGGCGACCGTCTCCACCACCGGTCCCGGCACCGCGTGCCGGCCCAGCTCCACGAAGGCGTGGGCGAGTTCGACGGGGAGCAGCCCCACCCCCCCGTGGGCCTCCGGGACGGCGAGCGCGAAGACGCCCGCCTCCGCGAGCCGTTCCCACAGGGCCCGTCCCGGGCCGGAGTCGTCACCGGCCCAGGCGCGTGCGGTCGTCGGAGTGTCCGAGGCGGAGAGCAGGGCGTCCAGCGAGCGGGCGAAGGCGCGCTGCTCGGCGGTCGGCAGGAAGGCCATCAGCGGCGTCCCTTCGGAAGGCCGAGCAGACGCTCGGCGATGATGTCGCGCTGGATCTCGTTGGTGCCGGCGTAGAGGGGACCCGCGAGCGCGAAGACGTATCCCTCGGCCCAGGCGGTGTCCGCCAACTCCGCTTCGGGGCCGAGGAGGTCGAGGGCGGTCTCGTGCAGGGCGAGGTCGTACTCGGACCAGAAGACCTTGTTGAGGCTCGACTCGGCGCCCGAGGGGGTACCGCTCGCGAGCCGGGCCGCCGCCCCCGCCGTGAACAGCTGGTACGCCCGGGCCCCGATCGCGGCGTCCGCCACCCGGTTCCGCAGGGCCGTGTCCTCCGGGTCGCCCTCCTCGCGCCAGAGGCGGACGAGCCGGTCGGCGGCGGCCAGGAACCGGCCGGGGGAGCGGAGCATCAGGCCCCGCTCGTTCCCGGTGGTGGACATCGCGATCCGCCAGCCCTCGCCCGGCTTCCCGATCACGTCCGCGTCGGGCACGAACACCTCGTCGAGGAAGAGTTCCGCGAAGGCGGGCTTCCCGTCGAGCCGGCCGATCGGGCGGACGGTCACTCCGGGCGTACGCAGGTCGAACATGAGGTACGTGAGCCCCCGGTGGGGCCGGTCCGCGTCGGGGTCGCTGCGGAAGACGCCGAAGGCGCGGTCGGCGAAGGCCGCCCGCGAGGACCAGGTCTTCTGCCCGGACAGCAGCCAGCCGCCGTCGGTCCGCACCGCCCGGGAGGTCAGGGAAGCGAGGTCCGAGCCCGCCTCGGGCTCGGACCAGGCCTGTGCCCAGATCGTCTCGCCGGTCGCCATCGACGGCAGCACCCGCGCCCGCTGCTCCTCCGTGCCGTGGTCGAAGAGCGTGGGGGCGAGGAGCTGGATGCCGTTCTGCGAGACCCGGCCGGGGCCGCCGGCCGCCCAGTACTCCTCCTCGAAGACCAGCCATCGCGCGAGGTCGACGCCCCGTCCCCCGTACTGCTCCGGCCAGGAGACCACCGACCAGCGCCCGGAGGCGAGTTCAGCCTCCCAGGCGCGGTGGGCGGCGAAGCCCTCGCCCGTCTCCAGGGAGGGCAGCGGCGCGGAGGGGACGTGGTGGCGCAGCCACTCCCGTGCCTCCTCCCGGAAGGCCTCCTCGGTCCGCGTGTGCAAGAGGTCCATCGGTCACCCCGTCCCCACCGTTCCCTAACAAGTGTTTGGTAGGTTAACGTACGGCCATGAGCAGCGTCGAGGAGTTCCGGGCAGAGGTGCGGAGCTGGCTGAAGACACACCTCAGCGGCTCCTTCGCCGCCCTCAAGGGGCGCGGCGGTCCCGGCCGCGAGCACGAGGCGTTCGACGAACGCCTCGCCTGGGAAAGGCACTTGGCCGCACACGGCTGGACCTGCCTCGGCTGGCCCGCAGAGCACGGCGGACGCGGCGCGAGCACCGAGGAACAGATCGCCTTCCACGAGGAGTACGCGCTCGCCGACGCGCCCGCCCGCGTCAACCACATCGGCGAACAACTCCTCGGCCCCACCCTCATCGACCACGGCACCGAAGAGCAGAAGGCCCGCTTCCTGCCCCCGATCCGGGCCGTCGACGAGCTCTGGTGCCAGGGCTACAGCGAACCCGGCGCCGGCTCCGACCTCGCCGCGGTACGCACCCGCGCCACCCTGGAGGACGGTCTCTGGACCGTGCACGGGCAGAAGACCTGGACCTCCCTGGCCCACGCCGCCCAGTGGTGCTTCGTCCTCGCCCGGACCCGGCCCGGCTCCCGCCGCCACGCCGGACTCTCCTACCTCCTGGTCCCCCTGGACCAGCCCGGCGTCGAGATCCGGCCCATCGTCCAGCTCACCGGCACCAGCGAGTTCAACGAGGTCTTCTTCGACGGCGCGACGACCCCTGCGGCGAACGTCGTCGGCGCCCCCGGAGACGGTTGGCGGATCGCCATGGCCACCCTCGGCTACGAACGCGGCGTCTCCACCCTCGGTCAGCAGGTCGGCTTCCGCCGCGAACTCGAAGCCCTCGTCGCCCTCGCCCGCCGCAACGGCGCCGCCGCCGACCCCGACGTCCGCGACCGCCTCACCCGTGCCTGGGCCGGACTCGCCGCCCTGCGCGCCGGCGCCCTGCACGGCACCGACCCCTCCGCAGCCAAGCTGCACTGGTCCCACTGGCACCGCGACCTCGGCGAACTCGCCCTGGAGATCGGCGGCCCCGCCGCCACCCTCGCCACCGCAGCCCCCTACGAACTCGACGAACGACAGCGCCTGTTCCTCTTCTCCCGCGCCGACACCGTCTACGCCGGATCCAGCGAGATCCAGCGCAACATCATCGCCGAGCGGGTGCTCGGCCTCCCCAAGGAGCCGCGCCCATGAACCGCACCCCACCCCCCTACGTGCCGGGCCACGGCCTCCTCGACGGACGCACCGCCGTCATCACCGCCGCCGCCGGAGCCGGCATCGGCGGCGCCACCGCCCGCCGATTCCTGGAAGAGGGGGCCCGGGTCCTCCTCAGCGACGCCCACGTGCGCCGCCTCAAGGAGACCGAAACCGTCCTCGCCGCGGAATTCGGGACCGCCGCCGTGGCCGCCAGGCCCTGCGACGTCACCGACGACGACCAGGTCCAGGCCCTCTACGACACCGCCGTCCGCCTCCACGGCCGCCTCGACGTCGTCGTCAACAACGCCGGCCTCGGCGGCACCGCCGAGCTCGCCGACATGACCGACGAACAGTGGGGGCGGGTCCTCGACGTCACCCTCGGCGGAACCTTCCGCTGCACCCGCGCCGCGCTCCGCCGCTTCCGCGCCTCGGACACCGGCGGCGTCGTCGTCAACAACGCCTCCGTCGTCGGCTGGCGCGCCCAAGCCGGCCAGGCCCACTACGCCGCGGCCAAGGCCGGCGTGATGGCCCTCACCCGCTGCGCAGCCGTCGAAGCAGCCGCCTACGGCGTCCGCGTCAACGCGGTCTCGCCCTCCCTCGCCATGCACCCCCACCTCGCCAAGGTCACCTCCGCCGAGCTCCTGGACGAGCTCACCGCCCGCGAGGCCTTCGGCCGGTACGCCGAACCCTGGGAGGTCGCCAACGTCATCGTCTTCCTCGCCGGCGACTACTCCTCCTACATGACGGGCGAGACCGTGGCCGTCAGCAGCCAGCACCCGTAGGACCAGAATGGACGCGTGCCGAACACTGCAAACAAGAAGAAGACCCCGGTGAACGGCGGGCCCGAGCGGCGCCGTGAACTCCTCGACACGGCGGCCGAGGTGTTCGCAGCCCAGGGCTACAACGCCACCACCGTCCGCAAGATCGCGGACGCCGCAGGAATGCTCGCCGGCAGCCTCTACTACCACTTCGACTCCAAGGAGTCGATGCTCGACGAGATCCTCTCCACCTTCCTGACCGAACTGTGGGAGGGGTACGACGCGGTCCTCGACGCCGGACTCGACCCGCGCGAGACCATCGAGGCCCTCGTCACCGAGTCCTTCCGGGAGATCGACCGGCACCGCGCCGCCGTCGCCATCTACCAGAAGGAGTCCCGCCACCTCGTCGACCAACCCCGCTTCCGCTACCTCACCGACTCACAGCTCAAGTTCGAGAAGGCCTGGCTCGGCACCCTGGAGCGCGGCGTCGCGGCCGGGGCCTTCCGTGCCGACCTCGACGTCCGCCTCACCTACCGGTTCGTCCGCGACACCGTCTGGGTCGCCGCGTCCTGGTACCGCCCGGGCGGTCTGCACAGCCCCGAGGAGATCGCCCGCCAGTACCTGTCCATGGTTCTGGACGGGATCGCCGTACGTCCCTAGACACCCGGAGGAGCAGCCATGCCCGAGGCCTACATCGTCGAAGCGGTCCGCACCCCCGTGGGCCGCCGGGGGGGCGGCCTCGCGGCCGTCCACCCCGCAGACCTCGGCGCCCACGTCCTCACCGCCCTCGTGGCCCGCTCCGGGATCGACCCGGCCGCCGTGGACGACGTCGTGTTCGGCTGCCTCGACACCGTCGGACCGCAGGCCGGCGACATCGCCCGCACGGCCTGGCTGGCGGCCGGCCTGCCCGAGGAAGTGCCCGGCGTCACCGTCGACCGCCAGTGCGGCTCCTCCCAGCAGGCCGTGCACTTCGCCGCCCAGGCCGTGATGTCCGGCACCCAGGACCTCGTCGTCGCCGGCGGAGTGCAGAACATGTCGATGGTCCCCATCGCCTTCGCCTCCCGGCAGGCCGCCGCCCCGCTCGGCCTCACCGACGGCCCCTTCCACGGCAGTGCCGGGTGGCGCACCCGGTACGGCGACGCGCCCGTCAACCAGTTCCACGGCGCCGAACTGATCGCCGAGAAGTGGCGGATCACCCGCGAGGAGCAGGAGGGGTTCGCCCTCCGCTCGCACCGGCGGGCCCTGCACGCGATCGACACCGGCCGCTTCGAGAAGGAGACCACCGCCCACGGGCAGGTCACCGTCGACGAGGGGCCGCGCCGCGACACCAGCGCCGAGAAGATGGCCGCGCTCCGCCCCGTCGTCGAGGGCGGCACCATCACCGCCGCCTGCTCCTCCCAGGTCTCCGACGGCGCCGCGGCCCTGCTCCTGGCCAGCGAGCGCGCCGTACGGGAACACGGGCTCACGCCCCGCGCCCGCGTCCACCACCTCTCCGCACGCGGCGAAGACCCCATCCGGATGCTCTCCGCGCCGATCCCGGCGACCGCCCACGCCCTCAAGAAGACCGGCCTGACCATCGACGCCATCGACCTCGTCGAGATCAACGAGGCTTTCGCACCGGTCGTCCTCGCCTGGCTCAAGGAGACCGGCGCCGACCCCGCCCGGGTCAACCCCAACGGCGGCGCGATCGCCCTCGGACACCCCCTCGGCGCCACCGGCGCGAAGCTGCTGACCACCCTCCTCCACGAACTGGAACGCACCGGCGGGCGCTACGGCCTCCAGACCATGTGCGAGGGCGGGGGACAGGCGAACGTGACGATCATCGAGCGGCTCTGAGCACGGTCCGGACGGGCGGGAGGACGGGGGCCGGGGCGGGAAGGTCCCGGGGCGCACTATTGTTCCGTAGAGAGACAGCCGGGGCCCGTATCGCGTGTTCCGGGTAGAACAGCCGGGGCCCGCACCGCGCAGGTGTGGGCCCCGGCTGTGGCGCGCACCGGCCAGGAAGGCACGTATGACCCGCTCCGAACGTCCCCGCAAGCGCGGCCCCCGCACCGCCCAGGCGAAGTCCACGTCCCAGCCCCAGGGCACCCGCGGCGGCCGTCGTCCTGCCGCGCCCCCGCCGCCGCAGGAGTTCACTCCGCCGGAGACGGTGACGCCCGCGCTGCCGCCCGTGGCCTCCTTCGAGGACCTGGACATGCCGGCCGCACTGCTGCGGACGCTCACCGAGCAGGGCGTCACCGAGCCCTTCCCGATCCAGGCCGCGACCCTGCCGAACTCGATCGCCGGGCGCGACGTCCTCGGCCGCGGGCGCACCGGCTCCGGCAAGACGCTCGCCTTCGGCCTCGCCGTCCTCGCCCGCACCGCCGGCCGCCGCGCCGAGCCGACCGCGCCCCTCGCGCTGGTCCTGGTGCCGACCCGCGAGCTCGCCCAGCAGGTGACCGACGCCCTCACCCCGTACGCCTCCGCGCTCCGACTGCGGATCACCACGGTCGTCGGCGGCATGTCGATCACGCGGCAGTCCTCGTCCCTGCGGCGCGGCGCCGAAATCCTCATCGCCACCCCCGGTCGGCTCGACGACCTCATCGGGCGGGGCGACTGCCGTCTCGACCGGGTTGCGGTCACCGTCCTCGACGAGGCCGACCAGATGGCCGACATGGGCTTCCTGCCGCAGGTCACCAAGCTCCTGAAGCAGGTCGAGCCGGACGGACAGCGGCTGCTGTTCTCAGCCACCCTCGACCGGAACATCGACCGGCTGGTCAAGATGTTCCTCGACGACCCGGTCGTGCACTCCGTCGACCCCTCCGCCGGTGCGGTGACCACGATGGAGCACCACCTGCTGTACGTGGCCGACGAGACCGACAAGAAGGCCGTCACGCTGCGGATCGCGGCCCGGGAGGGCCGCACGATCCTCTTCATGGACACCAAGCGGTCCGTGGACCGGACGGTCAAGCGGCTCCTCGCCAACGGGGTGCGGGCCTCCGGCCTGCACGGCGGGCGCTCCCAGCCGCAGCGCAACCGGACCCTGGACCAGTTCAAGACCGGTCAGGTCACCACGCTCGTCGCGACCAACGTGGCGGCCCGCGGCATCCACGTCGACGACCTCGACATGGTGGTCAACGTCGATCCGCCCCTCGACCACAAGGACTATCTGCACCGCGGCGGACGCACCGCCCGCGCCGGTGAGTCCGGCAGCGTCTTCACCCTGGTCCTGCCCGACCAGAAGCGGGACATGGGCCGGTTGATGTCCAACGCCGGGATCAGCCCGCGCACCGCACAGATCAAGTCCAGCGACGAGCGGCTCGCCGAACTCACCGGCGCGCGGGAGCCCTCGGGCGTGCCCGTCGTCATCGAGACCCCGCAGCCGACCCCGCCGCGCAAGGCGTCGGGAGCCGGTGACGGCGGCACGGGCAACAGCCGTCGTCGTCGCCGTCCGGCCGCCGGCGGGGGCGCCGGAGCGGGTGCGGCCACGGGCTCGGGGCGCGGCTCCGGCACGTCGACGGGGCGCCCCACCGGCTCGGGCGCGGCCACGGGCCGCGGCTCCGGTGCGGCGGGGCGGGGTTCCGGCGCGGGCCGCGCCGCCGGCTCGGGAACGGCCGCCGGCCGGGCCTCCGGCGGTTCGGGGCGCGGCTCCGGTGCCGGCCGGGGCGGCCGTCAGGCGCCGGGCACCAGCCGTTCGCGGAGCGCCACCAGCTCGCGCAGCTCCAGGCCGAGGCCGACCGACACGTAGCGGAAGAGGCTCCCGTAGGAGAGGCGGACCTGGTCGAGGGCGCTGTTCAGGTACTCGGTCCGCACCTCCTGGAGCGGCACGATCAGTTCCGGGTTCTGCATCAGTCCGCCCCGTTTCAGGGACTCCCGCAACCGTGCGTCGTACGCGGCACGGAAGGCGTTGGAGGCCAGGTAGTCCGCGCGGGCGGCGGTCCCGGGCACCCCGAGCAGGGTGAGCAGGAGCCAACTCGCCCAGCCGGTGCGGTCTTTGCCCGAGGTGCAGTGCAGGAGCAGCGGTCCGCCGCGCCGGTCGGCCAGGTCCCGCAGGGTGGCGGCGAAGGCGGCCCGGTTGTCCGCGTCGGTGACGAAGGTGCGGTACACGTCCCGCATGAAGGCGGCGGCCCGTCCGCCGCCGAGCATCTCCTCCTGCCGCACCGGGTCGCGCGAGCCGATCGCGGCGAGCAGCCGGCCGAACAGTCCGTGGTCGGTGACCGGCCGGGAGACCGGGACCGGGCCGGCGGGCAGGCGGTCGGTGCCGTCGTACCCGACCTCCAGCGGGATCCGCAGGTCGACCACGCTGCCGAGGCCGAGTCCGGCGAGGACGGCGAGGTCGGCATCGGTGAGTTTGGCGAGGTGGTCGCCCCGGTAGGCGAGGCCGTGCCGCACCCGGTGCCCGTCGTGGGTGACGTACCCCCCGAGGTCACGGACGTTGACCGCGCCGTGGAGCGGCACCTGCCGGACGGAGGTCGCGGGGCGGGGGCGGGCGAGGGCGAGCGCGGGGGGTGCTGCGCAGAGGAGCAGTGCGGCACCGCTGGTGCCGAGCACTGCGCGTCGGGACAGTGACATGGCTGGACTCCCTTGACGTACTGGCGGACGCACGGCCGGCGGCCGTGCGGCTGACGGACTCGGGTGGGACAGCCGTGGGCGGACGGGCCCGCGGAGCCGTGGGGCACGGGCCCGGGACGGTGGACGGGGCGGGTTCGGGAGGGCTTACGGGGGCGGTTCCCCGGGGCGGGGCAGCGAGCGGAGCACCCGCACGGCCTCGGTCATGATCCGGTCGACGAGCTCCGCGCAGCTGGGGAGGTCCTCGATCACCCCGGCGACCTGACCGGAGGCCATGACGCCGAGGTCGGTGCGCCCCTCGACCATGGCGGCCCGCAGCAGCATCGGGGTGTTCGCGGCGAGCAGGACCTGGCTCCAGGACAGGTCCTTGCCGTGGCGCATCGCCAGGCCGTCGCGGACCATCGCGGACCAGGAGAGACCGGAGAGCTTCCGGAAGCCGGCAGCCCGCCGTACCGCCTGCGCCAGGGCCCTGACCCGACCGGCCCGTTCGAGGGTCGCGACGAGGTCGGTGCGGAGCATCCGGTGGGGCAGGCCGTCGACGGCCGTCGTCACGGTGACGTCCTTGACGGTGGCGGCCAGATAGCGGGCCTTCACCGCGTCGGGGACGGTGGAGTCGGAGGTCAGCAGGAAACGGGTGCCCATGGCGATGCCGGCCGCTCCGCAGGCGAGGGCGGCGACCAGCCCGCGTCCGTCGTGGAAGCCGCCGGCCGCGATCACCGGGACGTCCACGGCGTCCACCACCTGCGGGAGCAGCACGGTGGTCGCGACCTCGCCGGTGTGACCGCCGCCCTCGCCGCCCTGCACGAGCACCGCGTCCGCGCCCCAGGCCGCGACCTTCTCGGCGTGCCGCCGGGCCCCCACGGAGGGGATGACGACCACCCCGGCGTCCTTGAGCTCGGCGATCAGGTCCCGGGAGGGCGCGAGGGCGAAGGAGGCGACCCGCACGCCCTCCTCGATGACGATCCGGACCCGCTCCCGGGCGTCGCCCGCGTCGGCGCGCAGGTTCACCCCGAAGGGCTCGTCGGTGCGCGACCTGACGTCCTTCACGGCGGCGCGCAGTTCGTCGACGGTCATGGTGGCGGAGGCGAGGATGCCGAGCGCGCCCGCGTTCGCGGTGGCGGAGACGAGGCGGGGCCCGGCGACCCAGCCCATCCCGGTCTGCACGATCGGGTGCCGGACCCCGGTGAGCGAGGTGAGGGCCGTCGTCACGGTGGTCATCGGGGGCGGACCTCACGGTCGCGCAGCCCGCGGGGATCCAACTCCTCGCGGATCAAGTGCAGTTCCTCGGCGGTCGGTTCCCTGGTGGACGGCACCTCCCCGGCGTCCGGGAGCGCGAAGCCGGTCGCGGCCCGCACCTCGTCCACGGTGACGCCCGGGTGGGTGGAGACGAGACGCATGTGGTGGCCCGGTGCGTCGAAGTCGAAGACGCCGAGGTCGCTGACGACCCGGACGAGCCGGTGGTACGGGGCGCCGGCCGCACGGTCGTACCCCACTCCGCAGACCATGTCGACCCGTTCGACGAAGACCCGGGGCGAGTGCCGGGGAACCCAGTAGCTCACCGGGTTGTTCAGGGTGTTGACCGGGGCGCCGCGCACCCCGAGGAGCTGGCGGGCGGGGCGCTCCCAGTCGCCGATGCAGGAGATGTTCTGGTTGCCGTACCGGTCGAGCTGGCTCGCGCCCATCATCACGTGCCGCCGCCCGCCGGTGACCATGGCGAGGTGGCGGCGGTAGGGCAGCCAGCCCTCGGGCCGTCCGTCCGGGCCGATCAACATCGCCTCGCCGTCGGTGAGGAGGAGGTCGGGGGAGAAGGTGCGCCTGGCGAGTCGAGCACCGAGGGACGGAATCAGGCCCATGGGACTCGCGAGCACCTCGCCGTCGCCCCGCCACGCCTCGGCGCAGGCGATCACGCAGTACTCGGCGCGGGTGGTGGTCATCGTGGTTGCTCCTCGCGCTCGTCGTGCCAGGCGCGGACGGCGGCCTGGTAGTCGTCCTCGCTCTTGCCGGCCAGGAACCGCGCGGCGAACTCGGGCCAGGGGGTGGTCGCGTAGAGCTTCTGGAAGGCCTCGTCGCGGTCGTGGTCGGGGACGCAGGAGGTGAAGTGCGCCCCGTTCGGGGTCTCGACGACGCCGGTCACGCTGTGCCGGCTGATCAGCAGGCTCTGCGGGACGACGTCCGCGCCGAAGCCGCTCGCGTCGTCGACGAGCTTCTCGCAGGAGACGTACGCGGTGTCGGCGGCTTCGCAGAACAGGTCGTCGAAGTACGGGTCGGGCCCGAGGTACTGGCCGTTGCCCAGCCGGTCGGCGCGGTTGACGTGGACGAGTGCCGCGTCCATCCGCAGGGCCGGCACGGCGACGAACTCCTCTCCGTCCCCGTACGGGGAACGAACCGTGCGGAGGCCGGGGTTGACCCGCATGACGTCGGAGCCCAGCCCGGCGCGCACCGGCAGGAACGGCAGCCGGTGGGCGGCGGCCTGCAGCCCCCACATGAACATGGCCTCGTCGAGCTCGGTCAGTGCGAGCGCGCCGTTCTCGCGTGCGGTCCGGAAGTGCGGTTCGAGGGGGACGGAGTCCAGGGTGACGAAGGGGGCGACGAGCCGTCCGATCCGGCCGGCGGCGGCGAGCAGCCCCACGTCGGGACCCCCGTACGAGACCACCGTGAGGTCGGTGACGTCCGACCGCAGCAGGGCTCTGACCAGGGCCATCGGCTTGCGGCGGGAGCCCCAGCCGCCGATGCCGAGGGTCATGCCCGAGTGGAGCCGGCCCATCACGTCCTCGGGGGTCATGGTCTTGTCGGTCACGGGGATTCCTCCTTTCCGAAGGTGTCGCGGACCCGATCGGCGACTCCGCTGAGACCGGCCTCGAAGGTGAAGCCCTGTTCGAAGCGGTAGCTGCGCCGGACGTCCACGGGGTCGATGCCGTTGATCGCGGCCTTGGCGAGGCGGAGCAGCGTTCCGTCCTTGGCGGCGATCTCCGTCGCGAGCTCCCGCGCGGCCGTGAGCAGTTCTGCGCGCGGGACGACCTTCCACACCGAGCCGTGGGCGTGCAGTTCGGCCGCGGTCACGGTCCGGGAGGTGTAGTACAGGGTCCGCATCAGGTGTTGGGGGACGAGCCGGGCGAGGTGGGTGGCGGCGCCGAGCGCGCCCCGGTCCAGTTCGGGCAGGCCGAAGACGGCGTCCTCGGCCGCGACGATCGCGTCGGCGTTGCCGACGAGCCCGATGCCGCCACCCAGGCAGTGGCCGGCGACGGCCGCGACGACCGGCACCGCGCACTCGTAGACCGCGGTGAAGGCCTCCGCGCAGCCGCCGTTGGCGCCGATCAGCGAGGCGTGCCCGGGGTCGCGCTGCAGTTCCTTGATGTCGACGCCCGCGTTGAAGCCGCGGCCCTCGGCGGTGAGCAGGACGCAGCGGACCCCGGGGTCCCGGCCCGCCGTGCGGACCGCGTCGGCCAGTGCGTACCACCCCCGGACGGGCAGGGCGTTGACGGGCGGGAAGTCGACGGTGACCACGGCCACGCCGGAAACGGTGCACGAGGTGGAGACACCCATGGGCCGATCAGCTACCTTTCCACCAAACGTTTGTTAGGTAACCTCTTGAGGAGGAAGGTAGCAGCCGATGGAGCTGGATGGGAGGGTCGTGCTCGTCACCGGTGGCACCCGGGGGGTCGGCGCGGGCATCGCACGCGCCTTCCTGCGGGACGGCGCCCGGGTCGCCGTCTGCGCCCGGCGCCCTCCGGACGCCCCGGTCGAGGCGGCGGGTCGCACCGCCGACTTCCACCGCCTCGACCTGCGTGAACCCGGAGTCGTACGGGAGTTCTTCACCGCCCTCGCCGAGCGGTACGGACGGCTCGACGCCCTCGTCAACAACGCGGGCGGCACCCCGTACCGCCTGCTCGACGAGGGCGAGGCCGAACGGCACGCACGCGTCGTCGAGTTGAACCTCACCGCGCCGCTCGCCGTCAGCCTCGCGGCCCGTCCGATGCTGCGCGCCGCGCGCGGCGCGGTCGTCATGATCGGCAGCGTCAGCGGCACCCGCCCCTCCCCGGGCACGGCCGCCTACGGCGCGGCCAAGGCGGGGCTGGAGCACCTCGCCCGCTCCATGGCCGTCGAGTGGGCCCCCGAGGTGCGGGTCAACACCCTGGTCCTCGGGATGGTCAGGACCGAACTGTCCCACCTGCACTACGGCGACGAGGCGGGGATCGCCGCCGTCGGCGGGACCGTTCCGCTGGGGCGGCTCGCCACCCCGGACGAGGTCGGCGAGGCGGCCGTCTTCCTCGCCTCCGAGCGGGCGGCCTACGTTTCGGGGGCCTCGCTCCTCGTGCACGGCGGGGGCGAACGCCCCGCCTTCCTGGACGCATCCACCGCCAACAAGGAGGAGCCGCATGGGACTGTGTGACGACAGGGTCGTGATCGTGACGGGAGCCGGCCGCGGGCTCGGGCGGGCGCACGCGCTCGCCTTCGCCGCCGAGGGCGCCCGGGTCGTCGTCAACGACCTCGGGGTCGACCTCGACGGCGGCCCGAGCCCGGATGCCCCCGCCGCGCTGGTGGTGGAGGAGATCCGCGCTGCGGGCGGCGAGGCCCTCGCCCACGGCGGTGACGTCGCCACCACCGAGGGGGCCGCCTCTCTGGTCGCCGCCGCCCTCGACGCGTACGGACGCCTCGACACCCTGGTCAGCAACGCCGGCTTCCTGCGCGACCGCATGCTCGTCAACCTCGACGAGGAGGACTGGGACGCGGTCATGCGCGTCCACGCCAAGGGTCACTTCCTGCCGCTCCGGCACGCCGCCGCGCACTGGCGGGCCGAGGCCAAGGCCGGACGCACCCCGCGGGCGCGGGTCGTCCACACCACTTCGGGCGCCGGGCTCCTCGGCAGCGTCGGGCAGGGCAACTATGCGGCGGCCAAGGCCGGGATCGTCGGCCTCACCCTCGTCGCGGCGGCGGAGCTGGCCCGGTACGGGGTGCAGGTCAACGCGATCGCCCCGGCGGCGAGGACCCGGATGACCGAGCGGGCCTTCGGTGAACTCGCCGCGCTGCCCGAGGACGTGTCGCCGTTGGTGGTGTGGCTCGGCTCGGCCGACTCGGCGGGCGTCACCGGTCGGGTCTTCGAGGCCGAAGGGGGCCGCCTCACCGTCATGGAGGGATGGCGACCGGGGCCGACGGAGGACACCGGGGCGCGGCGGACTCCGGCGGGGGCGGGGCGGACGGTGCGGAAGCTGCTGACTGAGGCGGAGCCGCCGGGGCCGGTGTACGGGGCGGCTACTCCGTGAGCCGCTTGGTCGCGGCCCGCTGGCGTTCGGTCGCGCCGGTGAGGAAGCGGGTGATGGTGGTCAACTCCGCGGTGGTGAAGTCCTCGTAGAGGGCGTGCACCTCGCGCGCCCAGTCGTCGAAGAGGGGGGCGAGCTCGGCCAGCTTCTCGGGCCGGGGCTCGACGAGCACCCGGCGCTTGTCCGTCGGGTGCTTCACCCTGCGGACGAAGCCCTTGCGCTCAAGGCGGTCGACGAGCCCGGTGACGGAGGCGGGGGCCAGGCCGGAGTGCTCGGCCAGTTCCTTGGCGGTCAGCGGGCCGTGCCGTTCGAGCAGGTCGAGCGTCTTGGTCTCGGTGGCGCCCAGGTCCTGCTGGGCGGCGATCGCCGAGTGGAAGGCGACCGAGGCGGCGCTGGAATCGCGGCCCGCGGCGGTGAGGGCGGCGATGGCCTCGGCGCGTCCCGGGTCCTGCTCGCTCGACTGTGGCTCGCTCATGGGCATGGGAGGAGCCTAGCAAAATTCATTTCGTTCGGTCGAACTAAAGACTTGCGATCACGGACGGCCGCCTGGCATCTTTTATTTCGTTCGAGCGAACGAAATAAATCGAGGAGGGCTCATGCCACCCACCGCGCACCATCCCGCGCCACGCCGTTGGGCCGCCGCCGTCGTCATGATGGTCGCCGCCCTGATGGACCTGGTCGACGTCACCATCGTCAACGTCGCCCTGCCCTCCCTCGGACGCGACCTCGGGGCCTCCGAGAGCACCCTCCAGTGGACCGTCTCGGCCTATCTGCTCGGCTTCGCCGCCACCCTCGTCGTCGCCGGACGGCTCGGCGACCGCTACGGCCGCAAGGTGCTCTTCCTCGCCGGCACCGCCGGCTTCGGCCTCGCCAGCCTCGCCTGCGGCCTCGCCCAGACCCCCGGCCAGTTGATCGCCGCCCGCGCCGTCCAGGGCGTGGCGGCAGCGGTCCTCATGCCGCAGGTCCTCGGCTCCTTCCACAGCCTCTTCACGGGCGAGGAGCGCGGCAAGGTCTTCGGAATGTACGGGGCGGTGGCCGGCTTCGCCTCCGCGATCGGACTGCTGCTCGGCGGCGTCCTCACCGACGCGGACCTCTTCGGGCTCGGCTGGCGGAGCGTCTTCCTCGTCAACGTTCCCGTCGCGCTCCTCACCCTCGCCGCGGCCGTCGTCCTCGTCCCCACCACCCGCGAGCGCACCGCCACCCGCCCCCCGGTCCCCAGCAGCCTCGTCCTCGCCGCCGGCCTCGTCGCCGTCGTGCTCCCGCTCGTCCAGGGCCGCGGCTGGGGCTGGCCGCCATGGGGCTGGGTCCTGCTCGCCGCAGGCGTGCTCGCCGTGGCGGGCGTGGCGACCCGGGGCTCGATCTTCCCGACCGGCACGTTCCGGGTCCCCGCCTTCTCGTACGGACTCGCCGTCCAACTCCTCTTCGCCCTCGGCATGCAGGGCTTCTTCCTCGTCTTCGCGATCTGGCTCCAGGGCGGCCAGGGGTACACCCCCACCCAGGCCGGCGTCCTCATGGCGGCCTTCTCGGTCGGCGGCTTCCTGACCGCACCGGCGGCCGAAGCCCTCGCGGTCCGGCTCGGCCGCTACGTCCCGACGGCAGGGGCCGTCCTCATGGCCGCCGGATACGGCTGGAACTGGTACGCGATGGAGGGCGCCGCCCCCGTCCACACCGGCGCCTGGCCCCTGGCCCCCGGCCTGGTCGTCGCGGGAGCCGGCCTCGGCCTCCTCGTCGTCCCGCTCGTCAACATCGTCCTGTCGGCCGCCCCCGCCGCACTCGCGGGCAGCGCTTCCGGAGTCTTCTCGACGGCGCAGCAGGCCGGCGGCGCCCTCGGCGCGGCGACCATCGGAACCGCCTACTTCGCCGACCTCTCGCTCGCCGCGGCGATGCCCTGGGTGCTCGGCGCCTATCTCCTCACGGCCCTGCTGAGCCTTCGACTCCCGGCACGGTCGACCCCGACCCCGACCCCGACCCCGGCGCCGTCGCCGGCCGCGGCGACGGAGGGCGCCTGACCCCGGCCGGGAGCCGCTCCGCGGCCCCGGCAACCCCGACCGACCCCGCACCGGGACCGACGGCACCCCGTCAGCCCCGACGCGGGGTCGTCCACTCCAGCCGGGTCCTGACCCGGGGGTCGCGGACGTGTACGAGGGAGGCGAGCGCCGTCTCACGCGCCGCCCCGTCCGCCCCGCCGTCCGCAAGGATCGACGCCAAGGCGTCCACCGCACGCGGATCCTGACGGATCGCCAGCCCACGCGCCGCCTCCGCCGCGGTCTCCGGATCGGCATCACCGAGCCGCTCCGCCAAGCCCTCCCGTACGAGCGGGGTGTCGTCCGGCAGCTCGGCGAGCGCCAACGTCGCCCAGTCCCGGACCCCGGCGTCACCGTCCCGACTCAGCCCGAGGAGCACCCCGAGCGCCTCGACGTGACCGGCCGGCACGATCCCGGCGAGGGCCGCCGCCACGGCCCGGCGCACCACCGCGTCCGGATGCCCGGCCGCCGCCAGCAGCTCGGGAACGGCCACCGCGTCCCCACACTCCCCGAGCGCCACCACGCAGGACAGCAGCGGTTCCCGCGCCGGCGGCACCGCCTCCGCGGCGAGCCTCCGCAACACCGGGACCGCGCCCGATCCGAAGCCGGGCAGCGCCCCCAGCACCCGCGCACCGAGGGCCCGGCGCAGCGGATCGCGGTACGCGCACCAACCGGCCGCCGCCACGAAGGTCTCCTCGTCGGCCCGCCCCGCGAGCTCGGCCACCACCGTCGTCCAGTCGTCGAGCTCGGGATCGCCGCAGTGCAGCGCCCGTGCCGCGAGCTCCTCGTGCGGGGTGCGCAGACCGAGCGCCGCCTCCAGCAGCGTGGCGATCGCCGCATGGCCGGTCTGCCGGTCGTCCCCCCGCCCCGGAGCGCCGTCCGCCCGCAGCAGTTCGACGACGACCGTGATCCCGCCGTCCTCCCGGACCCGCCGGACGACCGCCTCGTACGTCTCCCCGCCCTCGTGCCCGGCGACGAGCCCGCGCCGCAGCTCGGCCGCGATGTCGACGCCGATCCACTGCCGCGCCTCCCGCAACGCTGCCTCCCGGCCCCCCGCCCCGTGGTCGAGGAGCGCCCGGACACACCCCGCGGAGCCGCGCCGGGCGGCGGCGACGAGCGGGACGAACCCGTCGGGACCCGGCCGGTCGGGCGCGGCGCCGTGCTCCAGGAGGACCCGGGCCGTGTCGGCGTGACCGAGACGGATCGCCCAGGCGAGTGCGGTGAACCCGTACGCCTCCGCCCGGTCGACCGCCGCGCCCGCCGCGAGCAGCGCCCGCACCACCTCGGTGTGCCCGCCACAGGCAGCCCCGCACAGCGGCAGGTCGCTGCCGTCCCCGCCGCTGCCCCGGTCCGGATCGGCCCCGGCGGCGAGCAGCAGCCGCACGATCCCGGCCGCGTCGCCGACGGCCGCCCGGTACAGGGCGGTCTCCCCGTCGTCCCGGGCCTCCGGGTCCGCTCCGCTGCGGAGGGCCCGTACGACCCCGTCCTCGTCCCCGGCCAGGATCGCGTCGAACAGCGTGCTCATGTGCCGACCCTGACCCGTCGTCGACGGACGGCGCAAATCCGCCTCCCGCACGGAGGTCAGGAGGCGCACTCCAGGACCGTGGCGCACACCCCGCACCTGGCCCGCAGCACCCGCCCCGCCGGAATCCGCAGGCGCTGTCGACAGACCGGGCAGGGGAAGGACACCCCGGCCGCCGGAGCCCCGCCGTCGAAGGCGTACGGGGCGTCCGCGCCGGCCCGGCCGCGCCGCCGTTCCCAGCCGTAGCGGCGCCGCTCGGCCCAGCCCGCCCCGGCCAGCGGCGGCACGCACCGCTCGCGCACCGCCTCCGCCCGGCCCCGCACCCATGCCTCGTACGCCACCGCACTGGTGAACCACGGCGAGGGGTCCTCGCCGAAGACCTCGGCCCGCTTGGCGAGGACGTAGCCGAATTCCTCCGGGGTCAGATAGCCCAGCCGCTGGCTCTCGACGCCGTCCCGGCGGTACGCGTCGAGCAGGAGCCAGCCGGCCCCCAGATAGGCGGTGGTGACGTCGGTGAGGACCTCGTTCTCGGCGGTGCCGGGAAAACCGAGGCCGAGCCGGTGCAACAGGACGTGGGTGACCTCGTGGGCGAGGGCCGCGCCGATGTCCCGGCGCCGTGACCGGAAACGGTCGTTGAGCTCGACGAAGTACTCGGGACCCGCGGTGAGCTCGACGGTCGCCGCGTGCTCCAACGGACGGAAGCCCACCACCATCCGCGCCTCGGGCAGCCGCAGGTGCCGCACCAGGGCACGGGCCACCCGTTGGGTGCCGAGGTACAGGTCCTCGTCATCGCCGAGGGCCACGTCGTCCGCCGTCACGCTGACCGGATAGCGGTGCACCCCGTCGGGGGAGAGACGGCGGTAGAGCGCGGTGAGGGACGCCCGCACGGTGGCGCGGTGCGGGAAGCCGTGCACCACACGGTCGGCCCCATCACGGTTCGGCATGCCGGATCCCCCCTCTCCTCCACTGTACGGTCCCCCCAAAGCGCCTGGCAGAAAAGGCTTTCTTGCGACGGAAGTTGAGCGTTGCCCACCGTCCGGGCGCCCCCGGACGGCCATGTGTCACCGGCACGCCCCGGTGCCGTCGCCCCGTCCGGGCCGACTCCCCCCACGAGAGAAGGAAGACACGTGAAGCAGAACCCCGTGGTCCGTGCCCTCCGGAAGGCGGCAGCCGTCGGCACCGTCACCCTGGCCGCCGTCAGCCTCCAGCCCACCCCTGCGTCCGCCGCCCCCGCCCCTGCGTCCGCCGTGCCCACCCCCGTCGTCGGCGGCACGCGCGCCGTCCAGGGAGAGTTCCCCTGGATGGTCAGGCTCTCCATGGGCTGCGGCGGCTCCCTGATCAGACCGCAGATCGTCCTCACCGCCGCCCACTGCGTCAGCGGCACCGGCAGCAACACCGACATCACCGTCACCGCAGGCGTGGTGGACCTCCGTTCTCCCAGCGCCATCAAGGTCAGGTCGACCGAGGTCTTCCAAGCGCCCGGCTACCACGGGCAGGGCAAGGACTGGGCACTGATCAAACTCGCCGAACCGATCACCGAACTGCCCACCCTGAAGATCGCCGACACCCCCGCCCACAACAGCGGCACCTTCACCGTGGCCGGCTGGGGTGCCGCCCGTGAGGGCGGAGCGCAGCAGCGCCACCTGCGCAAGGCGAACGTCCCGTTCGTTCCCGACGCCACCTGCCAGGCCGCCTACGGCAGCGACCTCGTCCCGGCCGAGGAGATCTGCGCGGGCTACAACCAAGGCGGGGTCGACACCTGCCAGGGCGACTCCGGCGGTCCCATGTTCCGCAAGGACGAAGACGGGGCCTGGATCCAGGTCGGCATCGTGAGCTGGGGCGAGGGCTGCGCACGCCCCGGCTACCCCGGCGTCTACACGGAGGTCTCGACCTTCGCCGCCGCCATCACCTCGGCCGCCGCCACGCTGTAGCCGCACACCCGGCACGGGCGCCCCGGAACGGCCTCGGTCCCCGGAGCGCCCTCCCGCCCCCGAACGGGATCCGGCTCCCGCCCCTAAACGGGATCCAGCACCGGGCCCTTCCCCGCCCCGCCCTCCAACTCCAACAACCACACCTCGTTCGCGCCCTCCCGCAGCACCGGACCCGGCACGAACAGCGCGTCCTGAGGCCCGGCCGCCCAGTAGCGCCCCAGACAGAAGCCGTTCACCCACACGAAGCCCCGGGTCGCGCCCGGCAGCCGCAGCCACGCGTCCCCCGCCCCCACCACATCCAGCGAACCCCGGTACAGACCGGGCCCCCGCTCCGCCGGCACCGCACCGAACGCCACCCCGTCGACCGCCGCCGCCTCGAAGGCGTCGAGCCGCAGCCCCCGCGCCCGCACCCCGTGCAGATACTGCCGCTCGTGCCGCACGCCTCCGGTGATCCCCTTGGGCTCCCCGAGCCGCGGCCCGTAGTTGACCCGGCCCAGCGACTCCACCCACAGGTCCACCAGCGCGGGACCCGCCACCGGGTCGTCGAGCACCACGTCCTCGCCGTCCGTCGTGTCCAGCACCCCCGCCGGCAGCCCGTCCACGTACACCACCGCCCGGTCGCGCAGCCCCGTCACCCCCAGCGGATACGGCTGCCGGGGACCCGGCACCGCCACCCGGTAACGGACCAGGCCCCGGTCCACGCCCAACTCCTCGAAGGTCGGCGTCACCGGCGTCACCGTCTCCTTGCCGCCGAGCGCCCCCAGGACCCGGCCGAGCGACGCATGGGAGTCCAGCGAACCGAAGACCGGCGCCGCCAACCGGACCGGAGCCTCCGGCACCTCCGGCAACGGTCCCTCCGCGTACGCCGCGAGCACCTCGCGGAAGGCCCAGTACTTCTCCGTCGGCCGTCCCGCCTCGTCCACCGGGGCGTCGTAGTCGTACGAGGTCACCGTCGCCCGCAGCGGACCGTCGTGCAACTCACCGGCCCGGTTCGCCCCCGCCCAGCCCGCGTGGTTCGTCCCGCCGTGCGCCATGTACACATTGACCGAGGCCCCGCACTCCAGGACCTCCCGCAGCGCCGCCGCGGCGTCCGACGCGTCCCGCCCCGCCCGCTCCACACCCCAGTGGTCGAACCAGCCGCACCAGAACTCCATGCACATCAGCGGCCCCGACGGCTGGTGACGGCGCAACGTCGCGAAACCCTCCCGCGCCCCCGAACCGAAGTTCGCCGTCGCGAGCACCCCCGGCAGCGAACCGCCCGTCAGCATGTGGTCCTCGGGCCCGTCCGAGGTGAACAGCGGAACGCCCACCCCGCAGTCACGCAGCAACGCCGCCACCCACTCCAGATAGCCCCGGTCGCTTCCGTAACTCCCGTACTCGTTCTCCACCTGCACCAGGACCACCGGCCCGCCCCGGTCCACCTGCCGCTCCACCACCTGCGGGAGCAACCGCCGGAACCAGGACTCCACCGGCGCCAGGAACTCCGGGTCGAGGCTCCGCACCCGCCGCCCCAGCGGCCCGGTCAACCAGTGCGGCAGACCGCCGTTCTCCCACTCGGCACAGATGTACGGCCCCGGACGCACGATCGCCCGCATCCCCGCCCGCGCCACCGCGTCCAGGAACCGGCCCAGCGCCGCCACGTCCCCGTACCGCCCCGGCTCCGGCTCGTACAGGTTCCACGGCACGTACGTCTCGACGCAGTCGAGGCCCATCGCACGCAGCATGTCGAGCCGGTGCCCCCAGTGCCCCTCGTGCACCCGGAAGTAGTGCAGCGCCCCCGACAACAGCCGCACCGGCCGCCCGTCGAGCAGAAAGTCCCTGTCACCCACAGCGAACGTGCTCATGCCCTCACCCTCACCCCCTGGCGGTGACGCGGTCCATGGACAAAGATCGTCGCAGTTTGGACCTTAGAGGGAGCAGGACGCGGCATGTACCACACCTGGATGCGCTACTTCACGCCCAGCCCCGTCCACCACCGCCTCGGCCTCGTCTGCCTCGGCGTCGGACTCCAGCACGGCACCCTGCCCACCGTCGGCCCGCGCACCCTCGACCACCACGTCGCCGTCGTCGTCTCCGCCGGCAGCGGCTGGTACCGGGGCCCCGACGGCCGCCGCACCCCCGTCACCGCCCCCGCCCTCATCTGGCTCACCCCCGGCACCCCCCACCACTACGCCGCCGACCCCGGCACCGGGTGGGACGAGGCCTTCGTCGACTTCACCGGCCCCGCCGCCACCACCTACACCGAACTCGGCTACATCGAACCCGACCGCCCCGTCGTCCCCCTCTCCGACGCCGCCCCGGCCCGCACCGCCATCGCCCGGATCGCCCGCGCCGCCCGCCCCGGCAACCCCCTCCTGGAAGTCGAGACCGCAGCCGCCGTCCACGAACTCCTCGTCGCCCTCCGCCGCGCCCGCGCCGACACCAACGCCGACGGCGACCCGGTCCTCGCCGCCCTCGCCCGCGACGCCTTCCAACCCCTCTCCGTCGCCGACCACGCCGCCCGACACGGCATGACCCCCGCAGAGCTGCGCACCGCCGTCCGCCGCGCCGCCGGCTGCAGCCCCAAGGACTACCTGCTCACCGTCCGCCTCGGCCGTGCCAAGGAACTCCTCGCCGCCACCGAACTGCCCGTCTCCGCCGTCGCCCGCCGCGTCGGCTACGACGACGCCGCCTACTTCTCCCGGCTCTTCACCCGCCGGGTCGGCACCGCCCCCATCCGCTTCCGCGAGCAGCAGGGACGCACGGTCCACGGCGGCTGGAGCGACCGCGTTCCGGATCCCGAACACCCGCCCACCATCCCCGGAAGATCCGGATAGGCTCGCCGACCATGAGCGACACCAGCGAGATCGACCCGTCCGTCACCGCCGAGCTGACCCGCCTGCGCGAGAGCATCGACAACATCGACGCGGCCGTCGTCCACATGCTCGCGGAGCGCTTCAAGTGCACCCAGCAGGTCGGCGTCCTCAAGGCGAAGCACCAGCTGCCGCCCGCCGACCCCGCCCGCGAGGCCCGCCAGATCGCCCGGCTGCGGGAACTCGCCGAGAACGCGAGACTGGACCCGGCCTTCGCGGAGAAGCTCCTCAACTTCATCATCGCGGAGGTCATCCGACACCACGAGACACTTGCGGACGGAGCACACTGATGGGCCGCGTCACCATCTTCACCCTCGGGGGAACCATCTCCGCACGAGGCGGCGACGCGAGCCGCATGACCGGCAGGGAGGTCCTCGCCGGCCTCGACGCCCCCGAGGACGTCGTCCTGCGGGACTTCCGCCGCGTTCCCAGCGCCAGCCTCTCCTTCGAAGACCTGGCGGCCCTCGCCGAAGAAGTACGGACGGCCGTCGCCGACGGCTCGGGCGTGGTCGTCGTCCAGGGAACCGACACCCTGGAGGAGACCGCCTTCCTCCTCGACCTGCTCTGCACCACCGAGCAGCCGATCGCCGTCACCGGCGCCATGCGCCGCCCCGACCTGCCCGGCGCCGACGGCCCCGCCAACCTCGCCGCCGCCCTCGCCGTCGCCGCCGACCCCGCCTGCCGCAACCTCGGCGTCCTCGTCGTCCTCGCCGACGAGATCCACGCCGCCCGCCACGCCCGCAAGACCCACACCACCTCGATCGCCACCTTCGCCTCGCCCGGCACCGGGCCCATCGGCGCCGTCGTCGAGGGCGAACCCCGGATCCTGCTCCGCCCCACCACCCCCACCGCGCCCTGCCCGCTCACCCTCGACCCCGCGATCCGGGTGGCGCTCGTCACCCTCTCCCTCGGCGACCGCGGAGAACTCCTCGAAGCCGTCGACGAGCGCTTCCAAGGCCTCGTCGTCGCCGCCTTCGGCGCCGGACACGTCCCCGCCCCGCTCGTCGAACCCCTCGCGGCACTCGCCCGCCGCATCCCCGTCGTCCTCGCCTCCCGCACCGGCAGCGGCAGCACCCTCGCGCGCACCTACCGCGGCCCCGGCTCCGAGCACGACCTGCTGCACCACGGACTGATCCCGGCCGGACGGCTCGACCCCGCCAAGGCCCGACTCCTGCTCCACGCCCTGGTCTCCAGCGGCGCCACCGGACCCCACGGCTACGACCGCCCCCGCATCACCGCGGCCTTCACCCACCTCAACGGCTCCGGCCTCGCCTGACCGATCTTCCCCGCCCCACCCCCCTGCCGAGGCCCGGGCGGATCGGGCAGCATAGGGCGCATGTCCGTACTGACGCGCGACGAAGCGCAGACCCGTGCCCAGCTCCTCGACGTCCACCGGTACCAGGTGGACCTCGACCTCACCACCGGCGCCGAGACCTTCGAGTCCACCAGCACCATCCGATTCACCGCCCGTACCGCCGGGGACACCTTCGTCGAGCTGAAGCCCGTCACCCTGCACTCCGCCACCCTCGACGGGGCGGACCTCGACATCACGGACCTGGACGGCAACCGCCTCCCGCTCGCCCTCACCGAAGGCGACCACGAACTGCGGGTCACCACCACCATGCGCTACTCCCACACGGGCGAGGGCATGCACCGCTTCACCGACCCCACCGACGGCGAGTCGTACGTCTACACCCAGCTGTTCATGGAAGACGTCCAGCGCGTCTTCGCCGCCTTCGACCAGCCCGACCTCAAGGCCGTCTTCGAGCTGACCGTCACCGCCCCCGAGGGCTGGACCGTCCTGTCCAACGGCATCACCGAGCAGCAGCCCGACGGCACCTGGAAAGCGGCCCCCACCCCCCTGCTCTCCACCTACTTCGTCTGCGTCGCCGCCGGCCCCTGGCACACCGTCCGCACCGAGCACGCGGGCCTGCCCTTCGGCATCCACTGCCGCCGCTCCCTCGCCGCCCACCTCGACGCCGACGCCGACGAGATCCTCGCCGTCACCAAGGCCTGCTACGACCGGTACCACGAGAAGTTCGAAGAGCCCTACCCCTTCGACTCCTACGACCAGGCCTTCGTCCCCGAGTTCAACGCCGGCGCCATGGAGAACCCCGGACTCGTCACCTTCCGTGACGAGTTCGTCTTCCGCTCCGCCGTCACCGTCACCGAGCGCCAGACCCGCGCCATGGTCATCGCCCACGAAATGGCCCACATGTGGTTCGGCGACCTGGTCACCCTGCGCTGGTGGGACGACATCTGGCTGAACGAGTCCTTCGCCGAGTACATGGGCTTCCAGACCGTCAACGAAGCCTGCGCCGACCTCTTCCCCGACACCTGGGTCGACTTCGGCGTCACCCGCAAGGCATGGGGGTACGAGGCCGACCAGCGGCCCTCCACCCACCCCGTGGCCCCCGCCCCGGAAGCCGTCCCCGACACCGCCTCCGCACTGCTCAACTTCGACGGCATCTCCTACGCCAAGGGCGCCTCCGCCCTGCGTCAACTCGTCGCGTGGCTCGGCGAGAAGGACTTCCTCGCCGGCATCAACAACCACTTCAGGCGGCACAAGTTCGGCAACGCCACCCTCGCCGACTTCATCGACAACCTCGCCGCCGCCACCGACCGCGACGTCCACGCCTGGGCCGAGCAGTGGCTCCGCACCACGGGCGTGGACACCCTCACCCCGCGACTCGACGGCGAGGGCCTCCACTGGAAGCTCACCGTCGACCACGACGGCAGCCGCCCGCACCGGATCGCCGTCGGCGTCTACGACCGGGACGCCCTCGAAGCCCCCGTACTGCGCGAGCGGCACGAGATCGACGTCCCCCAGGAAACGCCGCTCGAACTGACCGGCCCGCGCCCCGCCCTCGTCCTCCTCAACGAAGAGGACCTCACCTACGCCAAGGTGCGCTTCGACGACGCCTCTCGGCAGACCCTCCTGTCGGCCCTCGGCGCCCTCCCCGACGCCGTCAGCCGCGCCGTCGCCTGGAACAGCCTGCGCGACATGGTCCGCGACGGCCAACTGGAGCCCGACGCCTACCTGGAAGCCGCCCACACCCACCTCGCCCAGGAAACCGAACTCGCCCTGGTCCAAGGCGTCCTCGGTTTCGCCCGCACCCAGATCGCCGACCGGTACGTCCCCGAAGCCGAACGCCCCGCCGCCCTCGCCAAGATCAGCGAGATCGCCCGCACCCTGCTGCGCCGCACCGAGGACGGCGAAGAACCCGGACTCCGCCTCACCGCCGTCCGCGCCTGCATCGACAGCGCCACCACACCCGACAAGATCGCTTCATGGCTCGACGAGGGCACCGTCCACGGCGGCCCGGAACTCGACCCCGAGCTCCGCTGGCGCATCCTCGCCCGCCTCGCCGTCCTCGGCGCGACCGACGAAACCACGATCGCCGCCGAGCTGGAACGCGACCCCAGCGCCACCGGCCAGGAAGGCGCGGCCCGCTGCCGGGCGGCCCTTCCGACCCCCGAGGCGAAGGAAGCGGCCTGGACCGCCCTCTTCGCCACCGACGACCTCTCCAACTACCTCTTCACCGCCACCGCCCAAGGATTCTGGCAGCCCGAACACGCCGACCTGGTCAAGGAGTACGTGCCCCGCTTCTACGAGGCCGCCACCGCGCTCGCGGACCGCCGGGGAGCCGCAATGGCCGAAGCCGCCGGCCGCTACGCCTTCCCCGCGTACGCGGTCGACACCGACTCCCTGGCCCTGGGGGACCGCCACCTCGCCCAGGACGAGATGACCCCCGCCCTCCGCCGCAAGCTGGTCGACCAACTGGACGACCTGCGCAGGGCCCTGCACGTGCGCGGCTGACCCCCGCCCGTCCCCGACGGGGCACGACCGGAACGCCCGTCCGGACGAGCCGGTCGTGCCCCGACCCCACCGGAACGCCCGATGCGCACCGGCGGAGACGGCCACCGACCGGCCCCGTCCCCGAACACCGGGAGCACCCACCCGGACCGACGCCCCACCGGCCGGAACGGGGGACAGCCCGCCCCGGCCCGTCCCCCGTTCGGGTCACAAGAGCCAACTCCCCGGACAAGCCCCGACCACCCCCGGCACCCTGTCGCCCATGCGTGCCGCACCCCCGCCCCTCGCCGTCGACCCCACCGCCCTGAGCAACCTGCTGGGCACCGTCCTCGACGCCCTCCGCGAAGGAACCCGAGCCAGGGGCGGCCCCCTCCCGGCCGGAGGACCGGAAGCCGCGGCCCACCGGATCGACCGGCTCGGCTCGGCGCTCCCCCCACGAGGCACCGGCCCCCACGAGGCCCTCCACACCCTCGTCCGCGCCCTGGCAGAAGGCGCCGCAGACCCCGCCCACCCCCTCTGCGCCGCCCACCTCCACACCCCGCCCCTCGCCCTCGCCGTCGCCGCGGACCTGGCCGCCTCCGCACTGAACCCGTCCATGGACTCCTGGGACCAGGCACCCGCCGCCTCCGCCCTGGAAACGAAGACCACCGCTGCCCTCGCCGCCGAAGTCTTCCCCGAGGCAGAAGCCCCCGACGCGCTCATCACCACCGGCGGCACCGAATCCAACCAACTCGCCCTGCTCCTCGCCAGGGAACGACACGGCACCGTCCAGACCGTCATCGGCGCCAACGCCCACCACTCCCTCCGCCGCGCCACCTGGCTCCTCGGCCTGCCCGAGCCGATCACCGTCCCCACCCCGAGCGGCACCCTGGACCCGGCCGCACTCGACGAAGCCCTCACCCACGCCCGAGGCCCCCTCCTCGTCGCCGCCACCGCCGGCACCACCGACGAAGGTCTCATCGACCCCGTCCCCGCGATCGCCGACCTCTGCGACACCCACCGCGCCGACCTCCACGTCGACGCCGCCTACGGAGGCCCGGTCCTCTTCAGCCCCACCCACCAGCACCTCCTCGACGGCCTCGACCGGGCCCGCACCGTCACCGTCGACCTCCACAAACTCGGCTGGCAACCCGCCGCCGCAGGAATCCTCGCCGTCCGCGACCCCGCCGACCTCGCCCCCCTCGACCACACCGCCGACTACCTCAACGCCACCGACGACACCGAAGCCGGCCTCCCCGACCTACTCGGCCGCTCCCTGCGCACCACCCGCCGCCCCGACGTCCTCAAGACCGCCGTCACCCTTCGCGCCCTCGGCCGCACCGGCCTCGGCGCACTCGTCGACCGCTGCATGGACCTCGCCCACGACCTCGCCGACCTGGTGGAAAAGACCCCCGGACTCGAACTCAGGGCCCGACCCACCCTCACCACCGTCCTCTTCCGACCGCGCTCCGCCACCGACGACGCCGTCGCCGCGATCCGCCGCACCCTCCTCACCGAAGGCCGCGCCGTCCTCGGCCGAGCCCGGGCCGACGGCCGCCTCTGGCTCAAGGCCACCCTCCTCAACCCCCACGCCACCCCTGACGACCTCACCCAGATCCTCACCCTCGTGGAAGGCAGCACGCACCGATGACCGGCACCACCCCCCCACAAGACCTCGACCAACCCCACGACCTGGTGGGCATCGGCATCGGTCCCTTCAACCTCTCGCTCGCCGCCCTCGCACAAGGCGTCCCCGGCGGCCTCGCCACCGCCTTCTACGAACAGAACCCGGCCTTCCACTGGCACCCGGGTCTCCTCCTCGACGGCGCCACCCTCCAGGTCCCCTTCCTCGCCGACCTGGTCACCCTCGCCGACCCCGCCAACCCCTGGACCTTCCTCAACTACCTGAAGAGCCGCGAACGCCTCTTCCCCTTCTACTTCGCCGAGAAGTTCCACATCCAGCGCGCCGAGTACGACGCCTACTGCCGCTGGGTCAGCGAACGACTCCCCGGCCTGCACTTCGGCCACCAAGTCGACTCCGTCCGCTGGAGCCCCGAACGACACCTCTTCGAAGTCGACTTCACCCAGATCGACCCGGAAGGCGAGGCCGAAGCCCTGGGACGCTCCTACACCCGCAACGTCGTCCTGGGCGTCGGCACCGAACCGTACGTCCCCGAACCACTGCGCCCCCTGGTCGACGCCCCCGGCGTCCCCGTGATCCACTCCGCCGACTACCTCACCCACCGCGAGACCCTGCTGCGCGCCCGGCACGTCACCGTCATCGGCTCGGGCCAATCCGGTGCCGAAGTCTTCCTCGACCTGCTCCGGGCCCGCCCCCGGGGGAAGGAAGGCATCCACTGGCTGGCCCGCACCGAAGCCTTCGCCCCGATGGAGTACTCCAAGCTCGGCCTGGAACACTTCACCCCCGACTACACCCGCTACTTCCACGCCCTGCCCGAACCCGTGCGCAGCGAACTCGGCGCCCGCCAATGGCAGTTGCACAAGGGCATCGATGCCGACACCATCGCCGCCATCCACGACGAGCTCTACCGCCGCACCCTGCACGGAGGCTGGCCCGACGCCGTCCTCACCCCCGGCGTCCGGGTCCGCACCGCCGGTCGGGTCGCCACCACCCAGGTCGAACTCCACCTGGAGCACCTCCAGCAGTCCACCCGCTCCCGACTCACCACCGACGCCGTCGTCCTCGCCACCGGCTACCGCGAACGCCCCACGGGCCGCATGCTCGCCGGCCTCGACCCGTACCTGCGCCACGACTCCGCCGGCCGCCCCCGGATCGACGAGCAGTACCGACTCGTCCTCGACCCCGCCGTCACCGGCTCCGTGTACGTCCAGAACGCCGAGCGCCACACCCACGGCGTCGGCGCCCCCGACCTCGGCCTCGCGGCCTGGCGCAGCGCGACCATCCTCAACTCGATCACCGGCAAGGAGCCGTACCCGCTGCCCCGCCGCACCGCCTTCACCAGCTTCGGCCTGGAAACGCGAGGGGCGCCGAGCATTCCGGCCCAAGGCCAGAAGCTGACGCCCCTCGTCCAACAGTAGGAACTAGAAGACCGGTACGCCGTCCCGGGTCAACTTCCAGTCCACGGAGGCGAAGAGGCCCGGATCGACGGTGCCCTTCGCCTTCACCCACTGGATGATGGTGTTGCGGATCTCGTTCGAGTCGGCCCACAACTGCGGAGCGTTCGCAACGTGCGGGAACGCCCCGCCACCACTCGCCCGGTAGTTGTTCACCGCGAGCGCGAACTGCGCCGCCGGGTCCAGCGGACGCCCCTCGAAGGCCAGCCCCACGATCCGCGAACCCACCGGCTTCGCGATGTCGACCTCATAGGTCAGGCCCGACACCGCGTCGTAGTTGTAGTCCGGCGTGCCGTCCGCATTGGTGAGCTTCGCGGTGTCCACGGGCACCCCCGCCGGGGTCTGGACGTAGTACTTCGCCGAGTACTCCAGGTAGTCCTTCAACTGGGCACCCGTCAGCAGGCGCGCTTCCAGGGTGTTCTCGAAGGGATACAGGCCGGCGGCGTCCTTGATGGTGACCTCACCGGCCGGGATGCGGGCCGTGCGCGAGAAACAGGAGGCCTGCGAGAGCACCGGCAGGCCCGCGTGCGCACCACCGGCGAGCCCCTCCCGCACGGTCTCGGCCTGCACGACGTTGATCAGGTCGATGATCGGCTCGTCCTTCCACGGCGCCTCGACCGTCGTCATGGCCTCGGTGGAGGTGCCGATGACCTGGTTGACGTACGCCACGACCTCCCGGTGCTCCTCGGCCAGCAGCCCGGTGATCTCCGGATCCTCCTCGACCGCGTTCGAGTTGAGGACCCGGGCACCAACCCCCTCGACGACCCAGCGACCCCTCTCCCGGACCAGGTCGAAGTCGAACAGGGTGAGACGCTGACCCCACTTCAACGGCTCGGAGAGGACGACCTCCCGACCCGTCTCCTCGTTCGTGACCCGGTACTCGGGAATCTCGGTGTGCGCGTGCCCCACCAAGATCGCGTCGATGCCCGGAACCTGCTCGGCGACCAGCCCGGCCGCGTTCTCGACGTACGGCAACTGGTCACCGTACGAGGAAGTGCCGGAGGACCCCGAGTGCGCCGAAACGACCACCACGTCAGCGCCCATGGAGCGCAGCTTCGGCACCCACTTCGCGGCCTGCTCCTCCAGCCCCGGGAAGACCATCTTCCCGGTGACGTTGGCCTTGTCCCAGATCGCGATCCCCGGATTGGTCAGACCGAGCACCGCGACCCGCACGTCCTTGCCGTGCGGGGTGCGCAGGCGGTGCATGCTGTACGGGGGGAAGGCCGGCCGCAAGCTCTTCGCGTCGAGCGCATTGGCACCGAGCAGCGGGAAGTCGCACTGCTCCTCGAACTTCCGCAGCACCGGAATGCCGTAGTTGAACTCGTGGTTGCCGAGCGCGGCGGCGTCGTACCCGATGGCGTTCATGGCCCGGGCCATCGGGTGCACGGGACCACCGGCCTGGGTGATGGGGTCGACCTTGGCGTAGTAGTACGACAGCTGGGTGCCCTGGATGGTGTCACCGGCGTCGATGAGGAGGGTGTTGCCCCGGCCCTTCTCGGCGCGCACCCGGTTCACCAGGGTGGAGATCTTGGCCAGGCCCACGTCGTTGTGCGCCTTGTCGTCGAACTCCTTGTCCGTGAAGTAGTCCCAGTTGAAGACGTTGCCGTGCAGGTCGGTGGTGCCCATGACGGTGAAGGAGTACCGCTTCTGCGGACGCGGGCGGCCGGGACCGTGGGCCTCGGCGGGAACGGCAACGGCTCCGGCGACGGCCACTCCGGCACCGGCGGCGGCCGAGCGCTCCAGGAACGTCCTGCGATTCAGCGGCATGCGTGTTCTCCCCTTGTGTGCTGTGGCGCCGACGCCGACCATGGCGCACAACGCGCGTAGATTCTGGCCCAGACGCCACGTCGGCAACAGTCCTTTCGGGTTACGGAGTGGGAAAGTGTTCGGTGGACCAACCGGTACCCACACGAGGAGCCCAGGACGTGACACAGGAACACGCCACCCCCGAAGCACCGCAGGTGACGGTCCGCGGCACCGGCCGCCTGGAGGTCGACCCCGAACTGGCCCGGATCTCCGTCACCGTCTCCGCCCGGGGCACCGACCGTTCGGCGACGCTCGCAGAACTGACCCGCCGCAACGCCCGCGTCCTCGACCTGGTGAAGGCCCTGGGAGGCGCCGTCGAGAAACTGGAGACGGGCGGGTTCTCGATCTCTCCGGAACTCGGCAAGCGCGGTCGCGGCGAGCGGGTGCGCGCCCATGTGGGCCGGGTCCGCCTGATGGTCGAACTCGCCGACTTCACCGTCCTCGGTGACCTGGTCACCCGCCTCGGCGACCTGGAACTGACCCGCGTCGAGGGCCCGTGGTGGGCGCTGCGACCGGACTCCCCGGTACACGCCGAAGCCCGGCGGCTCGCGGTGACGGAAGCCGTGCGGCAGGCACGGGCCTACGCCGAGGCGCTCGGCACCTCCCTCTCCGCGCTCCTCGAACTGTCGGACGCGGGATCATTCGAAGCCATGGGTGCGGGGCAACCCGCCCTCCACATGCGGAGGGTCGCCTATGCGGCCGATGAGGCCGAAGGGGTGCCCCCGCTCGACCTCGAACCGCAGCGACAGACGGTCACGGCCGAGGTCATGGCACGGTTCACCATGAGGCCGCCCGCACTCTGAGCCGGGGCGCGCAGGGGTGTGCAGAACGCTCATCAGAGCACCCCGGCGCACAGATTCAATACTTGTCAACAACCTTTCATGGAAAGGTTGTTGGGTAGTCATGCCAGGCCAACTTCCTACTGATGGGTAAGCCCTAGGCTCGACCCATGCGCCGAGCAAAAATCGTTTGTACCCTTGGGCCCGCCACCGAAACATACGACCAGATCAAGGCGTTGGTCGAGGCCGGAATGGACGTGGCCCGCCTCAACCTCAGCCACGGCGGCTACGCCGAACACGAGGAGCGCTACCAGCGCGTCCGCAAAGCCTCCGATGAAACCGGCCGCAGCGTCGGCGTCCTCGCAGACCTTCAAGGCCCGAAGATCCGCCTCGGCCGCTTCCGCGAAGGACCCGTACTCCTTGAACGCGGAGACGAGTTCACCATCACCGTCGAGCCCATGGAGGGCGACCGCAACTGCTGCGGCACCACCTACGCCGGCCTCGCCGAGGACGTGACCGCCGGCGAACGCATCCTCGTCGACGACGGCCGCGTCACCCTGGAAGTCACCGCCGTCGACGGCCCCCGCGTACGCACCCGCGTGGTCGAGGGCGGCATGATCTCCGACAATAAGGGCCTCAACCTGCCCGGTGTCGCCGTCTCCGTACCGGCCCTCTCCGAGAAGGACATCGAAGACCTCCGCTGGGCGTTGCGCATCGGCGCCGACGTCATCGCCCTCTCCTTCGTCCGCAACGCCCGGGACATCGACGACGTGCACCGGATCATGGACGAGGAGGGGCGTCGACTCCCCGTCATCGCCAAGGTCGAGAAGCCGCAGGCCGTCGAGAACATTGAAGAGATCGTCGCCGCCTTCGACGGCATCATGGTCGCCCGCGGCGACCTGGGCGTCGAAATGCCCCTGGAACAGGTGCCGATCGTGCAGAAGCGAGCGATCAAGCTCGCCAAGCGAAACGCCAAGCCGGTCATCGTCGCCACCCAGATGCTCGACTCGATGATCGACAACTCCCGCCCCACCCGCGCCGAAGCGAGCGACGTGGCGAACGCCGTCATCGACGGCACCGACGCCGTGATGCTCTCCGGAGAGACCAGCGTCGGCCGCTACCCGATCGAGACGGTCCGCACCATGAGCAGGATCGTCGAGGCGGCCGAGGAGGACGTCCTCGCCAAGGGACTCCCGCCCCTCACCGAACGGAACAAGCCCCGCACCCAGGGCGGAGCCGTGGCGCGGGCCGCCGCCGAGATGGGCGACTTCCTGGGCGCCGCCTTCCTGGTGGCCTTCACCCAGTCCGGTGACACGGCCAAGCGGCTCTCCCGCTACCGCTCGCCGATTCCCCTGCTCGCCTTCACCCCGGACCCGGCAACCCGCTCCCAGCTCAACCTCACCTGGGGAGTGGAGACCTTCCTCGGCCCGCACGTCGAATCCACGGACGCGATGGTGGCCCAGGTCGACGAGGAACTCCTGCGCATCGGCCGCTGCCGCCCGGGCGACATCGTCGTGATCACCGCAGGGTCCCCGCCGGGAGTCGCCGGCTCGACCAACCTGGTGCGAGTCCACCGCATCGGGGACCCGGTGGCGGGCTGAGCGCTCAGTACTTGGCCCCGACGTGGGCGTCCATGAGGGCGACGGACGCCTTGCGGGCGATGGAGACGTTCTGTGCAGTGCCCTTCCGCTGTGTCGCCTTCCAGGTGACGCCGACGCGGTCGAGCGCGCTGGTGAAGATTCCGACGATGTCCACGGACGTGTTGGTGAAGAAGTAGCGGGGGTATTCGTACCGCTTGTGCTGTCCGGCGATCACCTTCTCCGTCCAGTTGGTGATCCGGCAGCCGTCGGAGTGCACGAGCCCACGAATGAGCTCCCACGGGTACACCTCGACGATCTCCTGTTGCCAGGATTCGAGGAAGATGTGCCGTTCGTGCTTCTTGCCGGGCCCGTGCTGCGGAAAGAAGCAGGTCCAATGGCGTCCATAGCTGGTGACGACGACGCAGCCCTGTCTCCGCAGGACGTACGCCGTGCTCCCGGGGCGAACCGCCCGGATCGCGCTGCGGCATTCTTCGATCAAGCCGGGCCAGGCGTCGGCACAGGCGATGCGCAGAAGATGGCCCCCACGGGGGTGCGGGCTGATGCACCCGTCGCCGAGGTAGAGCCCGAGGAGATAGGCGTACGCCCGTGCAGGGGCAGGAGCGGTTGGTGTCGGGCGGCATCGTACGCAGGGCGCGGAGTGGGCCGAAGCACGGGGGCGGGGTTCCAACCGTTCCCGCCAACTGCGTATGGCTGCACGGGATATTCCGGTCTGCCTGTTGACGGAGTTCAGACTGTGGCCCTGGGAGACCAAGGCCAATGCTCGCCGACGCGTTTCGATGTCGTACACCCGGTCGAGTGTGGTCAATCTGATCGACCGGGTTGGGCGGAGCGTGGGGATTTCACGCGTGTGAGTGACGATTCAAGTGAGGCAGATCAACTTCGAATCGAAGGAAAAGTGCCCCGGGTCGGACTCGAACCGACACTGTGTGGGTTTTGAATCCACTGCCTGCTGCCAATTGGGCTACCGGGGCCCACAGGATCAAAGGTTTCCCTAGGCCCTGTGCCCGTCCACCATACCGCAGCTAGGTAGGCTCATGGGCAGCAGATCTGCCCCGTAACGAGGAGCCCCCGTGACCGCCCCCGAGTCGCCCCAGCCCGCCGACGACGCCGAGGCCTCGCACGTCCCGCCGCTGACGACCCGCGTCGTCATCGCCGAGGACGAGGCACTGATCCGCCTCGACCTCAAAGAGATGCTCGAAGAAGAGGGATACACGGTCGTCGGTGAGGCGGGGGACGGCGCCACGGCCGTCGAGCTCGCCCGTGAGCACCGCCCCGACCTCGTCATCCTCGATGTGAAGATGCCCGTCCTCGACGGCATTTCGGCGGCCGAGAAGATCGCCGGCGAGTCCATCGCCCCGGTCCTGATGCTGACCGCCTTCTCGCAGCGCGAGCTCGTCGAGCGGGCGAGGGACGCCGGCGCCATGGCGTACCTGGTCAAGCCGTTCAGCAAGAGCGACGTCGTGCCGGCCATCGAAATGGCGGTCTCCCGCTTCGCCGAGCTGCGCGCCCTGGAGAAGGAGGTCGCCGACCTCTCCCAGCGGCTGGAGACCCGGAAGCTGGTCGACCGGGCCAAGTCGATCCTGCAGACCCAGTACGGCCTGACGGAGCCGGCCGCGTTCCGCTGGATCCAGAAGACCTCGATGGACCGCCGCATGTCGATGCAGCAGGTCGCCGAGGCCGTCATCGAGGACGCCGAGGAGAAGAAGGCGGCCAAGGGGCAGTAGGCGATCGGTCGCCGCTCCGGTCCGAGGACGCGAGGAGGCCCGCCCCACGGCATTGTGGGGCGGGCCTCCGGTTCGTGTCGCTCAGTCCTCGCCGAGGTACGCCTTGCGGACGGACTCGTCGTGGAGCAGGTTCTGCCCCGTGCCCGAGAGGACGATCTTGCCGATCTCCATGACGTGACCGTGGTCCGCCAGGGCGAGCGCGGCCTGGGCGTTCTGCTCGACGAGCAGGATCGTGGTGCCCTGGGCCTTCAGCTCGGCGATCGTCGCCATGATCTTCTGCATCATGATCGGGGAGAGGCCCATGGAGGGCTCGTCGAGCATGAGCAGCTTCGGCTGGGACATCAGCGCCCGGCCCATGGCGAGCATCTGCTGCTCGCCGCCGGAGAGCGTGCCGGCCGCCTGCTTGCGACGCTCGCCCAGGATCGGGAAGAGGTCGTAGGCGCGCTGGACGTCCTTGGCGATGCCGGCGCCGTCCTTGCGGAGGAAGGCGCCGAGGAGGAGGTTCTCCTCGATCGTCATCCGGGGGAAGATGTGTCGGCCCTCGGGGGAGTGGGCCAGCCCCAGCGAGACGATCTTGTGCGCGGGGATCTTGCGGAGGGACTTGCCCTCGAACTTGATCTGGCCGCCGACCGGCTTGAGCAGCCCGGAGAGGGTCCGGAGGGTGGTGGTCTTCCCGGCTCCGTTGGTGCCGATGAGGGTGACGACCTCACCGGCGTCGACGGAGAAGGAGATGCCCTTGACGGCCTCGATCTTTCCGTAGGCGACGCGCAGGTCCTCGACTTCGAGCAGTGCGGTCATGCGTCGTTCTCCTTGCCCGAAGCAGGGTCGTGCGGGGTGTCCGCGGAGCGCTCGGCGGTGTCGGCCGATGCCTTCGAGGACGGTGCTTCACCGTCGGCCGGGGCCTCGGCGGCGGGTGCCTCGTCGGCGTCCGGTGCCTTCTCGGACGCGTCGGCCTCCGGGGTCTCCTGAGGTTCCGGATTCTCCGGGGCCTCCTGAGCCTCTGGGGTCTCCTGAGGTTCCACGGCGTCGGCGGCCTCGGGGGCGTCAGCGGCCTCCGGGGCGTCCGGGGTCTCCGGGGCGTCCTCCTGCGCTGCGTCCGACTCGACGGGCTCACCCAGGTACGCGGCGATGACCCGCTCGTCGCTCTGGACGGTCGCGCTGTCGCCCTCGACCAGCTTCTGCCCCTGGACGAGCACGGCGACCCGGTCGCAGAGGTTGAAGATGAACCGCATGTCGTGCTCGATGACGAGCACCGCGATCCCCATGTCCCGGATGGCGAAGATGAGTTCTTCCGCCGCCCGGGTCTCCTGCGGGTTCATGCCGGCGGTGGGCTCGTCGAGCAGGATCAGGCCGGGGTCGCTCGCGAGGGCGCGGGCTATCTCCAGCTTGCGCTGCTCTCCGTACGGCAGGTTCTTCGCGAGGTGCTGCGCCTTGTCCTGGAGGCCGATGAATTCCAGCAGCTCCATGGCCCGCTTTTCGGAGGCCGCTTCGGCCTTCTTGAAGCCGGGGCCGCGCAGCAGGGCCGACCAGAGGCCCTCCTTGGTGCGGGTGTGGCGTCCGACGAGGACGTTCTCCAGGACCGTCATGTTGCCGAAGAGGCGGATGTTCTGGAAGGTGCGCGCGATGCCGGCCGCGGTGACCTTGAACGACTTCGGCGGGAGGACCCGGCCCTTGTAGCGGACCTCGCCCTCGGTGGGGATGTAGAGACCGGTGAGGCAGTTGAAGAAGGTGGTCTTGCCGGCACCGTTGGGGCCGATGAGCCCCACGATCTCGCCGCTGTTCACGGTGAGGTTGACATCGCGTACGGCGGTGAGGCCGCCGAACCGCATGGTGACCCCGCGTGCGTCGAGCACGGTTTCCGGGGCGTCCGGTTCGGTGGTGGTCTCGGCCGTCTGGGTGGTGGTCGTCATGGCTCAGGCACCTGCCTTGGCGAGCGCGGCGGGCGTCTCGTCGTTCTCGTGGAACTCCAGCTGGTTGCGCCGGTTGGCGATCATGCCCTCCGGGCGGAAGCGCATGAGCAGGATCAGTGCGACGCCGAAGGCGAGCAGCTGGAATTGGCCCATGAACTGGAGCTTGTTGGGGATGAGGAACAGCAGGGAGGCACCGACCAGCGGACCGCTCATGGTGCCCATGCCGCCGAGGACGACGGCGGCGAGCAGGAAGGCGGAGTTGGGCGGGATCGGGCCGGCGAAGAGGTACTGCTCCGGGGTCACCGTGTAGGTGACGTGGGCCTGCACGGTGCCGGCGAGGCCGGCGAGCGAGGCGCCGAGTGCGAAGGCGATGAGCTTGACCCGGAAGCCGTTGATGCCCATGGCGAGCGCGGCGGTCTCGTCCTCGCGGATGGCGACCCAGGCGCGGCCGATGCGGGAGTTGCCGCTGCGCCGGAAGACCAGCACGACGACCGCCGTGATCAACAGCATCAGGAAGAAGTAGTTGGCGAAGCGTCCGATGGTGAAGCCGGCGATGTTGTGCTCGGCGCCGAAGTCGAATCCGAACATGTTGAGGTTCGGGATGGACGCGATGCCGTTCGAGCCGTTGGTGATGTCGGGGCCGGACGTGCCGTCGGTGTTGTTCACCGCGATGCGGAAGATCTCACCGAAGCCGAGGGTGACGATGGCGAGGTAGTCGCCGCGCAGTCGCAGGGTCGGGGCGCCGATGAGGACGCCGAAGACCAGGGACGCGGCGGCGCCGACCAGGACGGTGGCCCAGAAGGGGAAGTGCACGCCGAACGGGGAGGTCGGGGCGCCCGACACGAGGGCCGCCGCGTAGGCGCCGACACCGAGGAAGGCGACGTAGCCGAGGTCGAGGAGGCCGGCGAGGCCGACGACGATGTTCAGGCCCAGGGCGACCGTGGCGAAGATCAGGATGTAGACGCCGAGCGTCGCGTACTGGTCGTCGGTCTGGGTGAAGGGGAAGAGCGCCGCGGCGGTGAACGCGCCCGCGATGGACAGGTTCTGGTGCTTGCCGGTGAGCTGGGTGGCCTGTGCGATCAGCCCCGACTTGCTGAGTGCGGCGAAGCCGAAGCCGGTGGTGATCAGGAAGCCGAGGAACTGCTCGTCGTACTCGGTGCCCACGCCGTAGGTGAAGACGCCGAGTGCCAGGGCGAGGATCGCCGTGATGATCAGGATCTCGACGGCGGAGTTCATGGCGGGCAGCCGGCGTACGGGGCCGCTGGCGATGCAGGCCTTGAAGGTGGCCCAGCCGTCCCTGAGTCCGTGCTTGGCCTGGTCCCAGGTGCTGTCCTCGGGGTCCATGGGGAGCAGCTTCGGCCGCTCGAAGGGGAGGGCGAAGGCGCCGAGGAGGGCAGCCAGGGAGGCGACCGCGACGACCGCGCCGCCCGGCTCCAGGTTGATCGGGCCGCCGAGGTCGACGCTGATCGCGCCGATGGTGAACCAGGCGATGGCGAAGTTGGCGAGTGCGGCGAGCTTGAGGGCTCCGTCGCTGCCCGCGGGGTTCAGCCAGCCGGTGCCCTTGACGCCGTACGAGGAGAGGGCGAGGAGGGTGGTGAGCAGACCCGTGACCAGGACCTGCAGCTGGAGGCCGCCCGGGTAGCCGTAGACGGTGAGGTCACCCGGGAAGCGGGTGGTCCAGGTCCAGGCGAGGAAGCAGCTGGCGATGGTGAGGGCGCCGCCGCCCAGGGCGAGGGCGCGACCGGCCTTGGCCGGTATGAAGCCGATGAGGCCGGTTGCCTCGGTCGGCGTGGTTTCGGAGGCCGAGGGGGCCTTGGGGTTCTCGGAGAGAGTGGTCATGGTGCTCACGCCCTGTCCGCGACGCGCTCGCCGAGCAGGCCCTGGGGCCGGGCGAGGAGTACGACGATGAGGAGTACGAAGGCCCAGACGTCGGCCCAGGACTGGCCGCCGAGCTGCTGCATGCCGGGGATGTGGCTGATGTAGGCCGTTGCCATGGTCTCGGCGACGCCGAGGACGACACCGCCGATCATGGCTCCGTAGATGTTGCCGATGCCGCCGAGGACCGCTGCGGTGAAGGCCTTGAGGCCGAGGAGGAAGCCCATCTTGTAGTCGACGACGCCGTACTTGAGGCCGTAGGCGACGGCACCGACGGCGGCGAAGGCGGCGCCGAGGGCGAACGCGATCACGATGATCCGGTCGGTGTTGACGCCCATGAGCTTGGCGGTGTCCGGGTCCTGGGCGGTGGCCTGCATGCCGCGACCGGTGCGGGTGCGCATGACGAAGAAGGCGAGGAAGGCCATGCAGATGGGGGCGGCGATCAGGAGGAAGACGTCGCCGGTCTGGATGGTGACCGAGCCGATTTCGATCGGGCCGCCGGGGATCTGCGGGAAGGTCCGGGCGGACTTCGCCTCCGGGTACAGGGACCAGACGGCCTGCTGGAGGGCGAGGGAGAGGCCGATGGCCGTGATGAGGGGGGCGAGGCGGGGGCCACCGCGCAGCGGGCGGTAGGCGAGGCGTTCGGCGCCGACGGCTATGGTGACCGCCACGAGGACGGCACCGATGATCATGAGGGGCAGGGCGACCCATATGCTGGTGCCACCGGGCAGGATGAGCCAGACCGTGAGCGCCCCGAAGCCGCCGGTCATGAAGATCTCGCCGTGGGCGAAGTTGATGAGCTGGACGATGCCGTAGACCATCGTGTAGCCGACGGCGACCAGCCCGTACATGGATCCCAGTAGCAGGCCGTTGACCAGCTGCTGCGGCAGTTCGTTCACCGCATTGTCCTCCGAGACTTTCGACGGATGTGACACCGCGCGGGGAGCCTGGTGCGGCCCCCCGCGCGGTGAAGGTGGTGCTTGAAGAGGTGGGACTGCTGAGGATCAGCCGCCGAAGGTGCCGGACTCGATCGGCTTGTACGCGCCGTTCTCGACCTGGTAGACGGTCAGCTGCTTGTTGGTGGTGTCACCGAACTCGTCGAAGGAGACCGAGCCGGTCACGCCCTCGAAGGAGACGGTCTGCATGGCGTCGACGACCTTGGCGCGGGCGTCGTCGGGGAGCTTGCCGTTGTTGCCGTCGACGACCTTCTTGACGGCCTCGATGATGGCCCAGGTCGAGTCGTAGGAGTAGCCGCCGTAGGCCTCGTAGGCCTCCTTGTAGCCCTTGGCCTTGTAGTTGGCCAGGAACTCCTTGGCGGACTGGAGGGTCTCGATCGGCGAGCCGACGGAGGTCGCGATGTCGCCGTTGGCCGCGGCGGCGCCGGCGAGCTTCACGTACTCGGGGCTGTAGAGCGCGTCACCGCCGACGACGGTGACCTTGGCGCCGGCTTCCTTGATCTGCTTGGCCAGCGGGCCGGCGGCGGGGTACTCGCCACCGTAGTAGACGACGTCGGCGCCGGAGCTCTTCACCTTGGTCGCGACCGCGGAGAAGTCCTTGGTGTCCGGGTTGATGTGCTCGGTGCCGAGGACCTTGCCGCCGAGCTTCTCGAACTCGCCCTTGAAGGTGCCCGCGAGGCCGGCGCCGTAGGTCTTCTTGTCGTCGATGATGTAGGCCTTGGTCTTCTTGGCCTTGTTGAAGACGAACTGGGCGGCGAACGGGCCCTGGATGGCGTCCGTGGTGGCGGTGCGGAAGTACGACTTGTAGCCGCGCTTCTTCTCGCCGGTGGACCAGTTGACGCCCTGGCTCAGGGCCGGGTTGGTGTTGGCCGGGGAGACCTGCACCAGCTTGGCGTCGTCGAAGACCTTCTGCATCGACTCGGCGACGGAGGAGTTCAGCGGGCCGACGACGCCGAGGACCGTCTTGTCGGCGACGAACTTGGTGGCGTTCTGCTGGCCGGCGGAGGGCTGTGCCTGGTCGTCCAGGGACTCCAGCTTGAAGGTCACGCCCTTGACGTAGGCCTTCTCGTTGGCGGTTTTGACCGCGAGGTCGGCGGAGTTCTTGATGCCGAGGCCGAGGGCGGACAGCTCACCCGTGAGGGGCGCGTCGAGACCGATGGTCACGGTGACGTTGCCGTTGTCGCCGTTCTCGGCGCCGCCCTTGTCGTCACGGGAACCACAGGCGGTGAGCGTGAGCGCTCCCGCGGTGACCGCGGTGGTGAGTATGAGCAACGAACGGTTTCGCACGAAGGGGTCCTTTCCCTGGCGCGGCCCCCTCGGATTGAGGCGGTGCCGTGAAGCTGCGGAGCGAGGGGTGCCGTTTTGGAACGCCGGGCCGTACTGGGTTGGTACAGGCCGTGTACTAGGACGCGCCCGGCGGCGCGGTGACTGGCGGTGACTCTAAGCGCAGGTGGGGAGGGTCGGGGAGCGGCGTGGGAAGGATGTGACTGTCTTGTTATGCCGACGGGGGAAGAGTGTGCGCGGCGGCGGGGAAAACCGGGGCATAGGGGTCTGTAACGCAGTGACCACATGCTGAGAACGCGCAGTTCCGCTAAGGGGCTTGAGTGATTCTTGCTCCTGTCGCATCACTCGGCCGACTCTCCGGATATCGGACGGCGGCAGAAAGCTGAGCGGACGGAATGGCGCTGTTCCGCCGGTCCTCCTTTCGGTGCTCGAATGTCACGGAGAGTCATGATCGGCGGGGGAGGGGACGGCGAAGGGGCGGCACCGACCGGTGCCGCCCCTTCGTGAGGTGTGTGCGGTGCGTCAGGCGCCCGCGCCCGTCCCTGCTGCCGGAAGGTTCCCGGCGTCCTTCTCGGTGACCTCGCGCAGCAGGCAGGTCAGGCGTGCCGAGCACACCCGCCGGTCCTGCTCGTCGCTGATCACGACCTCGTAGGTGGCGGTGCTCCGCCCTCGGTGCACCGGGGTCGCCACTCCGGTGACCAGGCCGCTGCGCACCCCGCGGTGGTGGGTGCAGTTGAGGTCGACGCCGACCGCGATGCGGGACGCCCCGCCGTGCAGCATCGAGCCGATGGAGCCCAGCGTCTCGGCGAGGACGGCCGACGCGCCGCCGTGCAACAGTCCGTACGGCTGGGTGTTGCCCTCCACCGGCATGGTGCCCACGACCCGCTCGGCCGAGGCCTCCAGGATCTGCAGGCCCATCCGGTTCCCGAGGTGTCCGGCGGAGAAGAGCGCCGGAAGGTCGACGCCCAGCGCGGCGTACTCCTCTATGACCTCCTGCGGGAACTTCACGTGCTGCTGCTCACCCATGGGCCCGGCTCCGTTCGTCTTCGTACGGCTGCTGATCGCCTGCCGGCCGCGTGGTCGTGGTCGGCAGGTCGTGTGGTCGCGCCTGAGCAAACGCTTAGGCGGATCGTGATTGTTCCAGACGCACGATCACGGACTTGCTGGCGGGGGTGTTGCTGACGTCGGCCGTCGACTCCAGCGGCACCAGCACGTTGGTCTCCGGGTAGTAGGCCGCCGCGCAGCCGCGGGACGTCGGGTAGTGCACCACCCGGAAGCCGGGAGCCCGGCGCTCGGTGCCGTCCGTCCACTCGCTCACCAGGTCCGCGCGCACCCCGTCCGCGAGCCCGAACGCCGCCGCGTCCTCGGGGTGCACCAGCACCACCCGACGACCGCCCCTGATCCCCCGGTAGCGGTCGTCCAGACCGTAGATCGTGGTGTTGTACTGGTCGTGCGAGCGGAGCGTCTGCAACAGCAGCCGCCCCTCCGGCACCTCCGGGTACTCGACGGGTGCGGACGTGAAGTTCGCCTTTCCGGTCTTCGTGGGGAACCGGCGCTCGTCGCGCGGGGCGTGCGGCAGGGCGAAGCCGCCCGGAGCCGCCGCCAGACGGGCGTTGAAGTCCTCGAAACCGGGGACCACCCGTGCGATGCGGTCCCGGATCCGACCGTAGTCGGCCTCGAACTCCTCCCAGGGCGTGGCCGATTCCGCACCGAGGACGGCCCGGGCCATCCGGGCCACGATCGCCGGTTCGGACAGCAGATGGGGGCTGGCCGGCGGCAGGTTGCCCCGGGAGGCGTGCACCAGGCCCATCGAGTCCTCGACCGTGACGAACTGCCGCCCGCTCCGCTGGACGTCCTTGTCGGTGCGGCCGAGCGTGGGCAGGATCAGCGCGCGGGTGCCGGTGACCGCGTGCGAACGGTTGAGCTTCGTCGACACGTGCACGGTCAGGCGGGCGTTGCGCATGGCGGCCTCCGTCACCTCCGTGTCCGGCGTCGCCCCCACGAAGTTGCCGCCCATGGCGAAGAACACCTTCGCCTCGCCGTCGCGCAGCGCCTGGATCGAGCGCACCACGTCGAAGCCGTGGTGGCGCGGCGACACGATCCCGAACTCCTCGTCCAGGGCGTCGAGGAAGGCGGGCGCGGGCCGCTCGAAGATGCCCATGGTGCGGTCGCCCTGCACGTTCGAATGGCCGCGCACCGGGCACACTCCGGCGCCCGGTCGGCCGATGTTCCCGCGCAGCAGCAGGAAGTTGACCACCTCGCGGATGGTCGGCACGGAATGCTTGTGTTGGGTGAGGCCCATCGCCCAGCAGACGATCGTGCGCTTCGAGGCGAGCACCATGTCCAGGGCCCGCTCGATCTCGGAGCGGTCGAGCCCGGTCGCGGTGAGCGTCTCGTCCCAGTCGGCCGCCTTCGCCGCCGCGGCGAATTCCTCGTACCCGTGGGTGTGGTCCCGTACGAAGTCCTCGTCGACCGCCCCGTCCGTCTCCAGGACCAGCTTGTTGAGGAGCCGGAAGAGGGCCTGGTCGCCGCCGATCCGGATCTGGAGGAAGAGGTCGGTGAGCGCCGCTCCCCTCAGCATCCCCTGCGGGGTCTGCGGGTTCTTGAAGCGCTCCAGGCCCGCCTCCGGCAGCGGGTTCACCGAGATGATCCGGGCGCCCGAGGCCTTCGCCTTCTCCAGCGCCGAGAGCATCCGCGGATGGTTCGTCCCCGGGTTCTGCCCGGCCACGATGATCAGGTCCGCCCGGTGCAGGTCCTCCAGGGAGACGCTGCCCTTGCCGACGCCGATCGTCTCCGTCAGCGCCGAACCCGAGGACTCGTGGCACATGTTGGAGCAGTCCGGCAGGTTGTTCGTGCCGAACTCGCGGGCGAAGAGCTGGAGCAGGAACGCCGCTTCGTTGCTGGTCCGCCCCGAGGTGTAGAAGAGGGCCTCGTCGGGCGAGTCCAGGGCCCGCAGCTCCTCCGCCAGGATCGCGAAGGCCCGCTCCCACGTCACCGGCTCGTAGCGCTCGCCGCCCTCGTCGAGGAGGACCGGCTCGGTGATCCGGCCCTGCTGGCCCAGCCAGTAACCGCTGCGGTCCGCCAGGTCCGCCACCGGGTGCGCGGCGAAGAACTCCGGGGTCACCCGGCGCAGCGTCGCCTCCTCGGCGACCGCCTTCGCGCCGTTCTCGCAGAACTCGGCCAGGTGCCTCCGGTCTCCCTCCGGCCAGGCGCAGCCGGGACAGTCGAAGCCGTCCTTCTGGTTGACCTTGAGCAGGGTCCGCGCGGTGCGCCGCAGCCCCATCTGCTCCTGTGCGATCCGCAGGGTGTGCCCGATGGCGGGCAGGCCGGCTGCGGCGTGCTGCGGCGGCGTGACCTGCGGTGCGTCCTGAACCGGGTCACCGGCCGGCGGCTTGCTGACCATCGCGCTCTCCCTTGAGCGGTAATCCTGAGGCGTACGCCTCCGATCCTGTCACGCGACGCCGACGGCCCGGCACCCCGACCGTTGGGGATGGGATTGTCAGCGGGGCGTGGCAGGATCGTCCCGTGGCCGAGACAGCATCGAAGAACACCGTAGACACCCGCCCCCGTCTGCTCCTCATGGACGGACACTCGCTCGCGTACCGCGCGTTCTTCGCGCTGCCCGCGGAGAACTTCACCACCGCGACCGGGCAGCCGACGAACGCGATCTACGGGTTCGCCTCGATGCTGGCGAACACGCTCCGCGACGAGGCCCCCACCCATTTCGCCGTCGCGTTCGACGTGTCCCGCAAGACCTGGCGGTCCGAGGAGTTCCCGGAGTACAAGGCGAACCGCTCGAAGACCCCCGACGAGTTCAAGGGACAGGTGGAGCTGATCGGCGAGCTCCTCGACGCGATGCGCGCACCCCGCTTCGCCGTGGACGGCTTCGAGGCCGACGACGTCATCGCCACCCTCGCCACCCAGGCCGAGGCCGAGGGCTTCGAGGTGCTCATCGTCACGGGAGACCGGGACTCCTTCCAGCTGGTCACCGAGCACACCACGGTGCTCTACCCGACCAAGGGCGTTTCCGAACTCACCCGTTTCACGCCGGAGAAGGTCCAGGAGAAGTACGGCCTGAGCCCCTCGCAGTACCCCGACTTCGCCGCCCTGCGCGGCGACCCGTCCGACAACCTGCCGGGCATCCCCGGGGTCGGCGAGAAGACCGCGGCCAAGTGGATCAACCAGTTCGGCTCCTTCGCCGAACTCGTCGAGCGGGCGGAGGAGGTCAAGGGCAAGGCCGGCCAGAACTTCCGCGACCACCTGGAGGCGGTCAAGCTCAACCGTCGCCTGACCGAGATGGTCAGGGACGTCGAACTGTCGAAGGACGTGACGGACCTCGCCCGCGAGCCCTATGACCGCGCGGCCGTCGCCCTCGTCCTCGACACCCTGGAGATCCGCAACCCCTCGCTGCGCGAGCGGCTCCTCGCCGTTGACCCGGGTGCCGCGGAGGAAGCCGCTCCCGCGCCCGCCGCGGGCGTCGAGCTCGACTTCGCCGTCCTCGGCACCGGTGAGCTCGCCCCTTGGCTCGCCGAGCACGGCACCGAGCCCCTCGGCGTCGCCACCGTCGACAGCTGGTCCCTCGGCACGGGCAACGTGAGCGAGGTCGCCCTCGCCGCTGCCGGAGGCGCCGCCGCCTGGTTCGACCCCAGCGCCCTCGACGAGGCGGACGAGCAGGCATGGGCCGCATGGATCTCCGCCCCCGACCGGCCGAAGGCCATGCACAACGCCAAGGGCGCCATGCGGGTCTTCCCCGAGCACGGCTGGAGCATCGCGGGCGTCACCATGGACACCGCCCTCGCCGCCTACCTGGTCAAGCCCGGTCGGCGCTCCTTCGCGCTGGACGCCCTCACCGTCGAGTACCTGGGCCGTGAGCTCGCCCCGGCCGCCGCGGCCGACGGCCAGCTCGCCTTCGGCGCCGACGACACCGCCGAGGCCGAGGCCCTCATGAGCCAGGCGAGGGCCGTCCTCGACCTGGGCGAGGCCTTTGAGGAGCGGCTCGGCGAGGTGGGCGCCCGCGAACTCCTGCACGAGGTCGAGCTGCCGACCTCAGCCCTCCTCGCCCGCTTGGAACGGCACGGCATCGCCGCCGATCGGGACCACCTGGAGGCCATGGAGCAGCAGTTCGCCGGTGCCGTGCAGCAAGCCGTGAAGGAGGCCCACGCCTCCGTCGGCCACGAGTTCAACCTCGGCTCGCCCAAGCAGCTCCAGGAGGTCTTCTTCGGTGAACTGAACCTGCCGAAGACCAAGAAGACCAAGACCGGGTACACCACCGACGCCGATGCCCTCGCCTGGCTGGCCGGCCAGACCGAGCACGAGCTGCCCGTGATCATGCTTCGCCACCGGGAGCAGGCCCGACTCCGGTCCACCGTCGAGGGCCTGATCAAGACCGTCGCCGCCGACGGTCGCATCCACACCACCTTCAGCCAGACCGTCGCCGCCACCGGCCGGCTGTCCTCCACCGACCCCAACCTGCAGAACGTCCCGGTACGGACGGACGAGGGCCGGGCCATCCGCCACGGCTTCGTCGTCGGCGAGGGCTTCGAAGCCCTCATGACCGCCGACTACAGCCAGATCGAGCTGCGCGTCATGGCCCACCTCTCCGAGGACGAGGGCCTCATCGAGGCCTTCACGTCCGGTGAGGACCTGCACACCACCGTCGCCTCCCAGGTCTTCGGCGTCGAGCGGTCCGCCGTCGACGCCGAGATGCGCCGGAAGACCAAGGCGATGTCCTACGGCCTGGCCTACGGCCTCTCGGCGTTCGGCCTCTCACAGCAGCTGAACATCGACCCGGGCGAGGCCCGCGGACTGATGGACACCTACTTCGAACGCTTCGGTGGGGTGCGGGACTATCTGCACCGGGTCGTCGACGAGGCACGCGCCACCGGGTACACCGAGACGATGCTCGGCCGTCGCCGTTACCTGCCGGACCTCAACAGCGACAACCGGCAGCGCCGGGAGGCCGCCGAGCGGATGGCCCTCAACGCCCCCATCCAGGGCACGGCCGCCGACATCGTCAAGGTCGCCATGCTGGGCGTCGACCGGGCGCTCACGCAGGCGGGCCTCACCTCCCGGATGCTCTTGCAGGTCCACGATGAAATCGTGCTCGAACTCGCCCCCGGCGAGCGCGAGCGGGTCGAGGCCCTGGTCCGCGAGCAGATGTCGGCCGCCGCTGACCTCCGGGCGCCGCTGGACGTCTCGGTCGGCGTGGGCCCCAACTGGGACTCGGCGGCCCACTGATCCGGCCGCTCCGCGCGCCCACCCGTTGCCGTCGGCAGCCCCACGGGGCGGAACGGGTGGGCCCGACGGAGCGGCACCCACGAATCCCGACGCAGGACCGGTGGAGTGCGGCACCCGGTCCCACGGACCCCTCCGGGGAAGGCCGGCGGGGAAGGTCAGCGGGGCCCCTGCCGGGAGCGCTCCGCCAGCCGGTCCGAGGGAGGGGCCGCCGGGGCCCTCTCTCCCGTACTCCCCGTTCCGGAAGGCAAGGGCAGCGGCGGCCCCAGGAGCCGCACCCCCACCCCGTACAGCACGAGCCCGACCAGAAGCCCTGAGCCGGCTCCGAAGCAAGCCGTCGGGATGACGTCGAGGGGCGTTTCGATCCTGTCCCAGCCCCAGTGGGCGGCCCAGCGCAGCACCCGATGGGCGGTGCCCGCGAGGACGCAGCCGCCGATCAACCCGACCGCGAGGAGACGCCCGCGCCGGCCCGGGAGCGGGGGCGGGGACGCCGGGTCGGCCACGGGCTCCGAAGACCGCAGTGCCCGCGCCGCGTAATGACCGAGAAGCCCCAGCGCCAGCGCCGAACCCCCGTACTGGACGTAGAGGTAGACCGGGAAACCGGCCACCACCTCGCCGAGGAACGGGATCGCTCGGGTGCCCCAGCGGTCGGGGTGGGTGAAGGAGTCCCAGACCACATGAGTCGTGGCCCCGAGAATCGCGGAGAGGCAGAACCAGCCCGCGAGGGCGACCGGATTCCGGTCGCGCCAAGGGCGACCACGGACCACCCCGTACACTGGCCCCCGCCACCGGGTGGGGAGCAGGGCGACGAACGGTTCGCGCACGACCAGCCACAACGCCACGAGCGCGACGGTGATCAGCAGGTCGGCGGTGACGATCCCCACGGGGGAGTGGGTGACGTCCCCGAAGAGCATCGCCTCGGGGAACGCGGTCGCGGCGAAGTAGGTCATGTCGGGTGAGAAGGAGCCGGCGACGAGGGCGGACGCAACGAGCGGACCGCGCGCGGTTCCGTTCCGGTGCAGCCCGGGCAGCACCGCGGCGGCATGACTCAGCGTGAACGGCAACGGGAATCCCCCGGCTTGGGCAACGACGGTCGCAGTGCAAGAGGGGAAGAAGCCGCTGGTCGGTTCCCGAATGCAGCCGGTCCGCAGCAGCCAAGAGGTGACGAAACCGTGAAACACGGTGAACGGCCGTTACCCGCAGGTCCAGAGTTGGCATAGGGTCGCCGGGGGTCACACACGGGGAGCGTGGGGCCGCTGTAGTCGGGGAGGGGACGAAGGGTATGACAGCGCAGATCGGCCGGCGGTTGCGCAAGGGGGCCACCAACGGTGCCGTGGTCGCCGCGGCGGTCGCCGCGCTGGCCGCCTCGCAGGCTCCGGAGATGGTTCCGCCACCCGCGGACAACGCCAGCGGGGACCAGGCCATCGGCACCGGTGACGCCACCCAGCCGTCCGGGGAAGGCTCCGCGACCGGTCAGTCCCCCTACTACACGGCCCTCCCGGAGCTGAACACGCCGAACAAGCCCGGGGCGAGCACCCACATGCCGGTGATCGCCGGGCCTGCCGAAGCCGGCATACCCGCGTCCGTCCTCTCCGCCTACAAACGGGCCGAGCAGTCGATCCGCTCGACCCAGCCCAGCTGCAACCTGCCCTGGCAGCTGCTCGCCGGCATCGGCAAGGTCGAGTCCGGTCAGGCCAACGGCGGCAGGGTCGACGACAACGGCACGGCCTCGCCCCCGATCTTCGGCCCGGCCCTGAACGGCGTCGGTTTCGCGAACATCCCCGACACCGACGGCGGCGCCTACGACGGCGACAAGACGTACGACCGGGCCGTCGGCCCGATGCAGTTCATCCCGTCCACGTGGGCCATCTGGGGGCAGGACGCCAACAGCGACGGCAAGAAGGACCCCAACAACATCTACGACGCAGCGCAGGCCGCCGGCCTCTACCTCTGTGCGGGCGGGCGCAACCTCGCGCTCAAGGCCGACCTCGACAGCGCGATCCTCAGCTACAACCGTTCGAGGGAGTACCTGAACACGGTCCTCTCCTGGTTCGAGTACTACCAGCGTGGTACCCACCAGATCCCGGACGGGACGGGAGCGCTCCCGGTCGATCGCAGCGACGGCCGCCCCACGGTGCCGTCCTCGCCCAGCCCGACGACCCCTGCGCCGATCACGCCCACGCCCACACCGACACCCGGCAAGCCGACGCCGAGCAAGCCGACGCCGTCGGAGCCCGGCACGGGAGTGGTCACCCCGCCGCCCGCTCCCACCAAGCCCCCGATCAAGCCCCCGGTCACCCTGCCGGTGAAGCCTCCCACCGTTCCGTCGGCCGCCAAGGTCACCCGGCTCACGGCCGTGGCCAACGTGAAGCTGACCACGACCACCGGCAAGAACTTCACCGGGGTTCCCCGGGTCGCGGCGCTCGACGCATCGGGCGCGCCGGTATCCGGGGTGGCCATTCGCTTCGAGATCGTCGGCACCACCGATACCCGCTTCGCCGGTGGCACGGTGGAGTCCACGGTCACCACCACCGCGGCCGGTCTCGCCTCGGCTCCCGCCCTCCGGGCCGGAGAGAAGACGGGCACCTTCACCGTACGGGCCACCGTCGTGGGCCGCCCCCTGGTCGCCGACTTCACCGCGTCCGTCACGGAGCGCCTCGCGGACGTGCTCACCCGGGTCGGGGAAGCTTCCCTCTCGGCCGCGACCGGTACCGCTTTCGCCCAAGAGCTCCAGGTGAGGGCCACCGACAGAGGCGCGCTTGCTCCCGGTGTGCTCGTCACCGCGGAGATCGTCGCCTCCAAGACGGACCCCGAGGTCAGCACCGAGGGACCGTCCTTCAAGCGCCCGGACGGCCCGCCGGTTCGCACCGTCAGCCTCAAGACCGGGACGAACGGACTGCTGACCTTCGCGCCGGGCGACCTCCTCGCGGGCGACAAGCAAGGGCTGTTCTACCTCCGGCTGACCGCGCCCGGTGGCGGCATCGCCCTCATTGACCTCACCGTCACGGATCCCGCCCCGGCCCCCTCGGAAACGACCCCGGTGCCGGCCCCCTCGGAAACGACCCCGGCGCCCACGCCCACGTCGACATCCACGCCGACGCCCACGCCCACATCTACGTCCACGCCGGCGCCCACCCGTTCCGTTTCCGCCCCGGCGACTTCCTCTTCCGTTCCCCTCACCTGATCGGCCCTCCCGGCGCAGCCCTTCGCGCCGCTGAGCTCAGTGCGCCGTCTCGCCCCCGGACACCGGGTGGTGAGGCGGCGCTCCGCGTTGTCAGGGTGCAACGTGTTCTCATCTTGCGGCCGCATTGCTACGGTGCCCCCGAATTGACGAACCATCAGATCGCACTCCGGGAGGCTGACCATGCGCGCCCTCGTTGCCGCCGCCATCGGACTCGCCCCAGTCCTCCTCTTCGTCCTCCTCGTCTCCGTGGTCGATCTGTCGCCCGACGGCCCCACCTCTCCCAAGCCCCTGCTGACGGCCGACCCCGGCCTCAAGAAGTGAGGCGGTGACCGTGCGCCGTCGAGCCGGTCTCGTCCTGCTCTCCTTCGCCGTCTTCTGTGCCGCGATGGCCCCCACCCTGCGTTGGTACGCCTTCCCCCGCCTGGCGAAGATCCCGGCGAACCAGTACCAGGAGACCGTCCTGGAAGCGCGCCCCGCGACCCTCCTCAACTACTCCACGCTCCGTGCGGAGGAGGTCGACAAGATCACGATCATCCAAACCCTCAAGGGCAACGTGGAGGAGTCCCGGCGCATCGAACGCGATGCGGGGCGTGACGTCGTCGTCTGGGACGCCCTGGCCTACGTCACCGGGCCCGACGGCAAGATGGTCTCCAAGGTCCCGGAGCGCTACATCTTCGACGCCCACACCCAGGAGCCGGTCCACGCCACCGGCGAATCGGTCGATGGAGACCCGGTCCGTCGTGAGGGCATCGAGTTCAAGTTCCCCTTCCTCACCGAGAAGCGCGACTACCAGTACTTCGACGCCCAGACCCGCACGGCCGCACCCATCCACTACAAGGGCACCCGCACCTTCCGCGGGCTGGAGGTCTACTACTTCGAGCAGACCATCCCCTGGACCGAGGTCCCCATGCCCAAGACCATGCCGGTCAAAGGCATCACCCCGAAGATCCTCGCCGACTCGGGCCTCACCCGCTGGTACACCACCAAGCGCATGTTCTGGGTCGAACCCGTCACCGGAGCCCCGGTCAACGGCGAAGAGGTTCACCGGGAGGAGCTCCGCAATGCCAAGGCCCTGATGGGGCAGGACACCCTCACCGTCTTCGCCGGCCACGTGAAGATGCGCGAGGACTACCTCGACAGCATCGGCGAGATGGTTGCCGCCAATCGCCTGGCGGTCCTCATGCTCGTCTCCTACGTCCCGTGGGGCCTCACCATCCTGGCCCTGGCCCTTCTCGCCCTCGCCCTCTGGCTGGAGGCCCGCTCGCGGCGCCCGGCCACGGAGCCGCCCGCCGCCCCGATCAGCGCTCCGCTCTGAACCGTGCACTGGTGTGGCGGGTCGGCGCCGCTGCGGACGGGTCCTCCGGCCAGGGGTGCTTCGGGTATCGCCCCCGCAGTTCCGCCCGCACCGCCCGGTAGCCCTCTCGCCAGAACGACGCCAGGTCAGCGGTGACGGCCGCCGGTCGACCGGCGGGGGAGAGGAGGTGGAAGAGCACCGGAACCCCAGCCACCCGAGGCGTTTCGGACAGGCCGAACACCTCCTGGAGCTTGACCGCGACCACGGGTTGCTCGCCGCCGTACCCCACTCGTATCCGCGAACCGCTCGGAACCTCGATCCGCTCCGGTGCCAGCTCCTCCAGACGCGCCGCTTCTCCCGACTCCCACGGCAACAACCGTCGCAGCGCCTCACCCGCGTCGATCCGTCCCAGATCGGCGCGGCGCGACGCCCTGGACAGCTCCGGCTCCAGCCACTCTCCGGCCCGCTCGACCAGTGCCCCGTCCGAGACGTCGGGCCAGGGATCTCCCAACTGGCGGCGGAGGAAGGCAAGGCGCTCGCGCAGTTCTTCGGCTCCCCGGTGCCACCGCAGCAACCCGAGCCCCTCCTGTCGCAAGCCGTCGACGAGCGCCTCCCGCATGAGCGCGGGGTCGGCCCCTGCCCTCAGCGGACGGACCGTCAGCTCGACCGCTCCCAAACGGTCCACCGACCGCGCGACCACCTCCCCGTCCTCCCAGTGGACCTCCTCACCGGTGCTCCCGAGATGACCGGCTGCCCGGCGAGCCACGGACTCGTCCACCACGACGGCGAGTCGCACCCGAGCCGTGGCGTCCCGCGCCGTACGGTCCGCCACGGCCACGGCCAGCCATGCGCTGGACCGCATACCGGAACCCTCGGCGAGCCTGGCCCCAGTCCCCGACACCATCAGATGGCCGCCCTGCTCCCGGGCCCGCGCGATCCGCTCGGGAAAGGCCAGCGCCGTCACCAAGCCGGCCGCGGCGTCATCCCCCTCCCCGCCCCGGGCCCCATCGGCCCCGGACCAGTTCCGGGCACCGCCCCCTGCCTTGCCCTCCTCCAGGATTCCGGAGGCGGACCGCTCCAGTCGGCGTGCCTCCGCCCGCCACCGTGCGCCGTACGCGTCGAAGCCCTGGCGCGCCGCCCGCCAAGCCGCCACCAGGTCATCGCCGTACTCACGCGGAGGTTCCTCGCTGAGCAGGGCCACCACTTCGGCTGCCCGTCGGACCCCGACCTCGGGCGCACCGTCCAGCAGTGCGCGCCCCAGTCGGGGGTGCAGGCCGAGCCGGGACATCCGTGCGCCCCGCTCCGTCGCTCGGCCGTCCGCATCCACCGCCCCGATCGACTCCAGGACCGTACGGGCCGCCGCCATCGCCCCGGACGGCGGTGCGTCCAGCAGTGCGAGCCCCCGTGCCGTCGGGTCGCCCCAACAGGCGACCCGCAGTGCGAAGCCCGCCAGGTCGGCGATCTTGATCTCTGGTGAGGGGAACCGCGTCCGGCTGCCGTCCTCCGCCTCGGCCCAGCAGCGGTACACCGTGCCGAATTCCTCGCGGCCCGAGCGCCCGGCCCGCTGGGTCGCCGCCGCCGTCGACACCGGCACCGTCGCGAGGGACCCCAGCCCCCTGGCGTGGTCCATCCGGGGCTCCCTGGCCAGCCCCGAGTCCACCACGATCCGCACCCCGGGAACCGTGAGGCTCGACTCCGCCACCGCCGTCGAGAGCACCACCCGCCGTCGTCCGTCAGGGCCGGACCCCCGTAGCACGGCGTCCTGCACCGCGGCGGAAGCCCTCCCGTGCAGCTGGAACACCTCGGCGTCCACCCCGTCCAGCAGCCCGGCCGTGCGTGCGATCTCCCCCGTGCCCGGAAGGAAGCACAGCACGTCACCCTCGTGCCTCTCCAACGCCAGCCGGATCGTCGACGCCACATGACGCAGCAGGGTCGGGTCCACCCATGTGCCGTGTGCCGGCCGGACCCCGGACGGTGGCGCGGCGAACCGCACCACGTATCCGTGTCCCCGGCCCTTGCTCCACACGATCGGCGCGGGACCGCTGCCCTCCAGGACCGTGAGCAGCTCCGCCCAGGCAGTGGCGTCGCTGGTCGCAGAGGCCGCGATGAGCTTCAACTCGGGGCGTAGCGTCGCCCGCACGTCCACCAGGAAGGCCATGGCGGTGTCGGCGTCGAGATGGCGCTCGTGGCACTCGTCGAGCAGCACCACGTCCACCCCTGCGAGCTCGGGATCGCGCTGGAGCCGCTGGAGCAGAAGGCCCGTGGTCACCACCTCGACCCGGGTGGTGGGACCGGTCCGGCGTTCGCCGCGCACCGCGAAGCCGACCCCGTCACCGACGTCCTCGCCGAGCAGCCAGGCCATCCGCCGGGCCGCTGCCCGCACCGCCATCCGCCGTGGCTCAGCCACCAGCACCCGGCGCTCCGGTCCTTCCCCTATGAGTCCTGCGAGCGCCAGCGGCACCAGCGTCGTCTTGCCGGTGCCGGGAGGGGCGGACAGCACCGCCGTGCCGCGCTCCGCGAGCGCGGCAAGCAGCTCGGGGACGGCATGGCGGACGGGGAGGTGGTCGAGTGCGTCGTTTCGGATCACGCACTCAGTCTCGTATGCGCCGCAAGAAGAACGGCATTCCCGTCCACAGGGCCCGTCGATGATCGGATGATCGGTTTGGAAGAGTGTGTGTGTCCACCCCCGGAGGATCAGTCGTTCCGCTCGCAGACGAAGATCGCGGTGCCGGGGATCAGATTGCCCCGGAGCGGGGACCAGCCGCCCCACTCCTGGTTGTTCCAGGCCGGCCACTCCGGCTCGACCAGGTCCAGGAGCCGGAAGCCTCCGGCCACCACGTCCCGCACCCGGTCCCCGAGCGTCCGGTGGTGCTCCACGTACACGGCCCGCCCCTGTTCGTCCTGCTCGACGTACGGGGTGCGGTCGAAGTAGGAGGCGGCGACCGACAGCCCTTCCGGGCCCGGCTCGTCCGGGAAGGCCCAGCGGATCGGGTGCGTCACCGAGAACACCCAACGGCCGCCCGGCCGCAGCACCCGGCGCACTTCGCGGAAGACCCGCACCGGGTCGGCGACGAACGGCACCGCGCCGTACGCCGAGCACGCCAGATCGAAGGAGCCGTCCCGGAAGGGCAGCGCCCCGGCATCCGCCTCCACCAGCGGCACCTCGCCACCGATCCGCAGTGCGTGCTGGAGTTGCCGGTGCGAAAGGTCGAGTGCCACCGGTCGTGCGCCCTGCGCGACCAGCCACCGCGAACACTGCGCCGCGCCCGCGCCGATCTCCAGCACGTCCAGGCCCTTCAGGGAGCCGGCGGGGCCGAGCAGTCCTGCTTCGGCCTCGTCGAGTCCCTCGGGGCCCCACACGAACCGGTCGTCACCCAGGAAGGAGCCGTGATCGCTCTGGTACTCGTCGGCGTTCCGATCCCACCATCCGCGGCTCGCCCGGCTGCTCTCCGCGTCCCCCGCGTCACGTCGGGTCGCTTCCGCCTCGTCGGCGTCCCCGTCGACCGCGTCTTCGTGTCCGTACTCTTGGTTCATCTCGCCCGCCGATGTAGTTTGCGCTCAGTGCAGCTGTGCGGCGGACCTCCGCCGTGACGGCGCAAAGGACGTGTGTGGTGCCGGAATCGAGTGGATCCGTCCCGGGTGCGCGCTTCGCGCATTGACCCTGTCCGGCCGCCCCCGTATGCTAAAGGTTGCGCTGCGGGCTTGCGCGCCTCAGACGGAGCAGGCCGCGCTCGTACCTGTTGTATGTCCCCTCGGTTTTCGAGGCCCTCTGCCGTTCGCGGAAGGGGCGCTTCATTGGCTGTCCGGCTTCTTGGTGCGATACGGGCTCTCGGCGTAGCAGTACCTACGACTTTCTGTCCGTAACCGGAGCCCTTTCCCACATGACGAGCAGCACCGAGACCACCGCCACCACCCCGCAGGTTGCGGTCAACGACATCGGTAACGAGGAAGCCTTCCTCGCCGCGATCGACGAGACGATCAAGTACTTCAACGACGGCGACATCGTCGACGGCGTCATCGTGAAGGTCGACCGGGACGAGGTCCTGCTCGACATCGGTTACAAGACCGAAGGTGTCATCCCGAGCCGCGAGCTCTCCATCAAGCACGACGTCGACCCGAACGAGGTCGTCAAGGTCGGCGACGAGATCGAGGCCCTGGTTCTCCAGAAGGAGGACAAGGAAGGCCGCCTGATCCTCTCGAAGAAGCGCGCTCAGTACGAGCGTGCCTGGGGCACCATCGAGAAGATCAAGGAAGAGGACGGCATCGTCACCGGTACCGTCATCGAGGTCGTCAAGGGTGGTCTCATCCTCGACATCGGCCTCCGCGGCTTCCTCCCGGCCTCCCTGGTCGAGATGCGTCGTGTCCGCGACCTCCAGCCCTACGTGGGCAAGGAGCTCGAGGCGAAGATCATCGAGCTGGACAAGAACCGCAACAACGTGGTCCTGTCCCGCCGTGCCTGGCTGGAGCAGACCCAGTCCGAGGTCCGCCAGACCTTCCTCACGACCCTCCAGAAGGGTCAGGTCCGTTCCGGCGTCGTGTCCTCGATCGTCAACTTCGGTGCCTTCGTGGACCTGGGCGGCGTCGACGGTCTCGTCCACGTCTCCGAGCTGTCCTGGAAGCACATCGACCACCCGTCCGAGGTCGTCGAGGTCGGCCAGGAGGTCACCGTCGAGGTCCTCGACGTGGACATGGACCGCGAGCGCGTCTCCCTGTCGCTGAAGGCGACCCAGGAGGACCCGTGGCAGCAGTTCGCCCGGACCCACCAGATCGGTCAGGTCGTCCCGGGTAAGGTCACCAAGCTGGTTCCGTTCGGTGCGTTCGTCCGCGTGGACGAGGGCATCGAGGGCCTGGTCCACATCTCCGAGCTGGCCGAGCGCCACGTGGAGATCCCGGAGCAGGTCGTCCAGGTCAACGACGAGATCTTCGTCAAGGTCATCGACATCGACCTCGAGCGCCGTCGTATCAGCCTCTCGCTGAAGCAGGCCAACGAGTCCTTCGGTGCCGACCCGGCCTCGGTCGAGTTCGACCCGACCCTGTACGGCATGGCCGCGTCCTACGACGACCAGGGCAACTACATCTACCCCGAGGGCTTCGACCCCGAGACCAACGACTGGCTCGAGGGCTACGAGGCCCAGCGCGAGGCGTGGGAGACCCAGTACGCCGAGGCGCAGGCTCGTTTCGAGCAGCACCAGGCCCAGGTCATCAAGTCCCGCGAGGCCGACGAGGCCGCCGCTGCCGAGGGCGCTGCCGCCCCGGCCGCCGGCAACGCCGGTGCGGGCATCTCGGGCGGTTCGTACTCCTCGGAGTCGGACGACAACTCCGGCGCCCTGGCGTCGGACGAGGCGCTCGCCGCCCTCCGCGAGAAGCTCGCCGGCGGCCAGAGCTGAACAGGCTCTCCGCTGAGCGTTAGCCGCTAGCGAACCGAGGCCCACTCCCCACGCGGGGAGTGGGCCTCGGCCGTTCCCGGTGACCTTTCCCTTCGGGAGCGCTCGGATTCTTCCCCGGAAGATCACGGGGCCGGGAATGGCCGTGCCGTGGACGGCGTTCTCAGAGAGGACACGAGGAGGAGCGGTAATCGTGCTTGATCCGCAGGAGTTGTACGAATGGGACCCGAAGGGCGTGGCCGTCGTCGACCTGGCCCTGGCACAGGAGTCGGCCGGCCTGGTCATGCTGTACCACTTCGACGGCTACATCGATGCGGGCGAGACCGGTGAGCAGATCGTCGACCAGCTGCTCGACACCCTGCCCCACCAACTGGTGGCCCGCTTCGACCACGACCGGCTGGTGGACTACCGGGCCCGTCGTCCCCTGCTGACCTTCCGACGCGACCGATGGGCCGCGTACGAGACGCCGTCCATCGAGGTCCGCCTCGTCCAGGACGCCACCGGCGCACCCTTCCTCGTCCTCTCCGGACCGGAGCCCGACGTGGAGTGGGAGCGCTTCTCCGTCGCGGTCCGACAGATCGTGGAGCGTCTCGGAGTGCGCCTCTCCGTCAACTTCCACGGCATCCCCATGGGCGTCCCGCACACCCGCCCGGTCGGCCTCACCCCCCACGGGAGTCGGGTCGACCTCATGCCGGGCCACCGCAGCCCCTTCGACGAGGCCCAGGTTCCCGGCAGCGCCGAGTCCCTCGTCGAGTACCGGCTCACCGAAGCCGGCCACGACACCCTCGGTGTCGCCGCCCACGTGCCGCACTACGTGGCCCGGTCCCCCTACCCGGACGCGGCCCTGACGGCCCTCGAGGCCGTCACCGCCGCCACCGGACTCGTCCTTCCGGGCATCGCCCACTCGCTGCGGACCGAAGCCCGCCGCACCCAGACCGAGATCGACCGCCAGATCGGCGAGGGCGACGAGGAGCTGGTCGCCCTCGTGCAGGGCCTTGAACACCAGTACGACGCGGCTGCCGGTGCCGAGACGCGGGGCAGCCTGGTCGCCGAGCCCGTCGACCTGCCGTCGGCGGACGAACTGGGCCGCGAGTTCGAGCGCTTCCTCGCGGAGCGGGAGGGCGACGCGTAGTCCCACCGGGGCAGGCCCTAAGCTGCCGCTCATGCTGAAGGTGGGCCTGACCGGCGGGATCGGCGCCGGCAAGAGCGAAGTGTCACGGCTGTTCGTCTCCTACGGTGCCGTGCTGATCGACGCTGACCGGATCGCGCGCGAGGTCGTCGAGCCGGGGACTCCTGGGTTGGCGGCCATCGTGGAGGCCTTCGGGGAGGACGTCCTCACTGCGGAGGGAACGCTCGACCGTCCCAAGCTCGGTTCCGTCGTGTTCGCCGACGCCGACCGCCTGGCGGCCCTCAACGCCATCGTCCACCCGCTGGTCGGGGCCAGGTCGGCGGAGCTGGAGGAGCGTGCCGGTGCCGGGGACGTCGTCGTCCACGACGTGCCGCTGCTCACCGAGAACGGGCTCGCGCCGCTGTACGACCTGGTCGTGGTCGTGGACGCGTCCCCGGAGACCCAGCTCGACCGGCTGGTTCGACTCCGCGGCATGGCGGAGCCCGAGGCCAGGGCACGGATGGGAGCCCAGGCCACCCGCGCGCAACGGCTGGCCGTCGCAGACCTCGTGATCGACAACGACGGACCGCTCGATGCGCTGGAGCCCCAGGTGCGGAAGGTCTGGGAGGAACTGGAGCGCCGCTCCGAGGCTGCCGACGGGCAATAGCCACGGAATGCGACCGTCAGGTCCGGTGTTCAACCGCCGGATCGAGGGGAAGGATGCCATCGTGGCCGACAGGAACCCGGAAACGCACGTCATTGACTTTCGCGCCGCCGAGCACCTGCTGGCCGCGCGGGACCCCCGTGGTGCCGTGAAGCTGTTGGACTCGGTGATCGCCGCCCACCCCGAGAACACGGCCGCGCGCCTGTTGCGAGCCCGGGCGTTCTTCGCCGCTGCGCAGCTTCGCCCCGCACAGCTCGAATTCGAGCTGGTGCTGGAGCGCGAACCAGACAATGCCTTCGCCCACTTCGCGCTGGCCCGGACCTTCGAGCGCGCTGGCAACACCGCCCGGGCCACGCGGCACTTCCGTCTCGCCGCAGCGCTCGACCCGAAGCCGGAATACCTCAGGGCAGCGGGCTTCGACTCCGGGGGCTGATCGGTCTCGAGGGCGGGCCGTCAGCGTCTTCTGCCGCCGCGGTCGGGCTCGTACGGGGGGATGTTCCGGCCCGGCTGCCAGTGCGGCCCTTGGTGGAGGTGGCGCAGCACCATCGTCAGGTCGACCGCGACCACCACGAAGAGCACCCCGCAGGCCGCCGCCCAGCCGGGCCGCCCCACCAGTGAGAACACGGTCGTTCCGAAGGCCGCCCAGAGCAGCCCCCAGAGGCTCAGCCAGAACCGCAGGCGCAGGGCGCTCCGCGCGTTCGCCGGCTCGTTCCCGGTTCGCATGACGGTCGCATCTCCCCTCGGGGCCCGAGGTCACTTCCAGCATGTACCCGGGGCGGGAGAAACGGAACGCGGCCGTGGGGGTGGGGCCCCTCAGTGGATGGTGCTGTAGCTGCGCCAGGGCAGGGCCCCCGGCGCGACCCGGTTGCTGGTGTTGGTGGGCACGTAGATGGACTCCTTCCCCTGGCAGTTGCGGGTGGGGTAGAGCACGATGTCGACCAGGGTGTTGTTCTCGACCTTGGTCACGCCCGAGGGCGCGAGGCGGTGGCAGCCCTTCACGGAGGGACTCGTCACGACCACTGCCACTTCGCGTTCCGTTTCGTACGCGATGGTGCCCACGGCGGTACGGCCGAGCCCCGAGCAGCCGGCGACGGCGAGGGTGAGCAGCACGGCCCCGATGGCGGTCGTGAGACGCCGGCGAGCGGACATGGCGGATCCTCTTCTGTCGTGTTCCACGGAAGCGTGGGGCGGCGGCACCCCCGGTCCAGGCCACCATGCCGGCTCCGCGCCGTCGTGTCATCCGCTGCTGCGCCGTCCGGGGGAAGCCGCACGGCGGCCGTTGTCAGATGCCACCCGTAAGGTCGGATCCAGTCGGTGTTCCGGCCCGACACCCGGAGCGACGCCGTGCGGCGGGAGGAGAGCAGAGTCGTGACGCACACCTGGATGACCAGCGCCGCCGTCTTCCTGCCGGCCGCCCTTCCCCGTGACGGCCGGGTCGCCTTCTGGGCGCCCGACGGCAGGGCACTGCCGGAGCCGGCGGGGAGCGAGCTCACCGTGGTGCGGCGACACGGCAGCGGCGCCCGCAGCCGGTCCGTGCCCGCGCTGATCCTTCCGGTCGAGGCCGCCCTGCCCCATCTCGTTGCGGCCCGTCGCCACCCGGCCGCGCACCCCGCCTCGGCCGGCTGGGGAGCGGCCGCCCTGCACGCCCTGCACCTGACCGCACGCGGCCGGCTGCTGCCGGGGCTCACCGCCGATGACCTGGACGCCTGGCGCGCCGGCCCACTGGGTGCCGAGGACATCGCCCATGTGCGGGCCGTCGCCGCTGCCCTGCCCTACGAGGCCTACGCGGTACCGGTGCCCGGACGCGGTCCGCTGCGGCTGCCCGAGCCCGAGGCACTCGTGCGTGCCTTCCTCGATGCGGTCGCCGACGTCCTGCCGCGCACCCCGGCCGCCGCCCACGCCGTCGGGGCGCCGTTCGCGGCACGGGCCCCACAGCACCTGCCCCGCGCGCGCGTCTGGGCCGCCGAGGCAGCGGCCGGGATGGACGCAGGGGTACGGGTCTCGCTCCGCCTCGACCTGTCGCCCTACGCGCTCTTCGACGCGACCGGTGCCGACGGCGCAACGGAGGGTGCTTCCCGGCATGCCGCCGCTGCGCTCCTCCAGGTCCACAGCCTTGCCGATCCCACCCTGGTGATCGACGCCGCCGACCTGTGGGCGGGAGGCGGTGAGCACCTCGGTCCCCGCGCGAGGGTCGATGCCGTCCTCGCACTGCGTCGGGCCGCCCGTGTCTGGCCACCGCTCTCCCGGCTCCTGGAGCGGGACGTGCCCGACGTCCTCGCCGTCACCGAGGACGAGCTGTACGAATTGCTGGGCCCCGCGGCTGTCTTGCTCGCCGACGCGGGCGTGGCCCTGCACTGGCCGCGCGAACTCGCCCGCTCGCTCAGCGCCTCCGCCGTGGTTCGCCCTGCCCACACCGCCCCCGGCTCCGCCACCGACGGCACCTCCTTCCTCGACGGCGAAGAGCTTCTGCGGTTCGACTGGCAGCTTGCGCTGGACGGCGATCCATTGACCGAACGCGAGATGGACCTGCTCGCGGAGGCCCATCGGCCGATCGTGCGCCTTCGAGACCAGTGGGTGGTCGTCGACCCCGTCCTCGTCCGCAAGGCCCGCAAGAGGGAACTCGGCCTCCTCGAACCGGTCGATGCCCTTGCCGCCGCACTCACCGGTACCGCCCGGGTCGACGGAGAGACCGTCCCCGCCGTGCCCGTCGGGGCGCTCGCCGAGCTCCGGGACCGGCTGTTGGCCGGCCCCGATGACGTACCGGCCCCACCCGGCCTCACCGCCACCCTGCGTGACTACCAGCTCCGGGGCCTCGCCTGGTTGGACCTGATGACCTCGCTCGGCCTCGGCGGCTGTCTCGCCGATGACATGGGGCTCGGCAAGACGGTGACCCTCATCGCCCTCCACCTCCGCCGTGCCCGCAGTGCTCCCACCCTCGTCGTCTGTCCGGCCTCCCTCCTGGGAAACTGGCAGCGCGAGGTGCAGAAGTTCGCCCCGGAGGTGTCCGTCCGACGTTTTCACGGCACCGACCGGGACCTCGAAGGAACCGAGGGCGGCTTCGTCCTCACCACCTACGGCACCCTGCGCACCAGCGCCGCCCGACTTGCCGAGCAGCGATGGGGAATGGTCGTCGCCGACGAGGCCCAGCACGTCAAGAATCCGTTCTCCGCGACGGCCAAGGCGCTGAGGGAGATCCCGGCGCCCGCCAGGGTCGCCTTGACCGGCACGCCCGTGGAGAACAACCTCTCCGAGCTCTGGGCCCTCCTGGACTGGACCACTCCCGGCCTGCTCGGCCCGCTCAAGGCCTTCCGTTCCCGTCACGCCCGTGCCGTGGAGAACCACGAGGAGGTCGAGCACGACGAGGCGGTCGAGCGGCTCGCCCGCTTGGTGCGCCCCTTCCTGCTGCGCCGCCGCAAGACGGACCCGGGCATCGTCCCCGAGCTCCCGCCCAAGACGGAGTCCGACCACCCCGTCGCCCTCACCCGAGAACAGGCCTCCCTCTACGAGGCGCTCGTCCGCGAGACGATGGCCAAGATCGAGGGCGCCGAGGGCATGGCCCGCCGCGGCCTCGTCATGAGCCTCCTCACCTCCCTCAAACAGATCTGCAACCACCCCGCGCAGTACCTCAGGGCGCAAGGGACGCGGGGCGATGGGCCTGTTCGGCTCGCGGGCCGGTCCGGAAAGCTCGCCCTGCTCGACGAACTGCTCGACACGATCCTCGCCGAGGACGGGGCCGTACTCGTCTTCACCCAGTACGTTTCGATGGCGCGGCTCCTCGCCGACCATCTGTCCGGACGCGGCATCCCGGTCCAACTCCTGCACGGCGGAACCCCGGTGGCCGAGCGGGAGCGGATGGTCGACCGGTTCCAGGCCGGCGAGGTCCCCGTCTTCCTACTCTCCTTGAAGGCCGCGGGCACCGGACTCAACCTCACTCGGGCCGGTCATGTCATCCACTACGACCGCTGGTGGAACCCGGCGGTCGAAGAGCAGGCCACCGACCGCGCCTACCGCATCGGGCAGACCCAGCCCGTCCAGGTGCACCGGCTCATCGCCGAGGGAACGGTCGAGGACCGCATCGCCGAGATGCTCCGCAGCAAACGGGCCTTGGCCGACTCCGTCCTCGGCTCCGGAGAGGCCGCCCTCACCGAACTCACCGACCGGGAACTCGCCGATCTCGTGTCCCTGAGGAGGCCCTCGTGAACCGTGCACGGAGCACGCGGGGGGCCGTCCCCCGCCATGACGACCGCCGACGCAGCTTCCCGCAGCTCGTGCCGCGTTCGGCTCCTGACGGGCGGTTCGCCGCGACCTGGTGGGGAAACGCCTGGGTCGCGGCCCTGGAGGGCAGCGCCCTCGACCCCGCCCGCCTCGCGCGCGGCGAGGCGTACGCGGGGCGTGGCCATGTGGACGCGATCACGGTCACCCCCGGCCGGGTCGTCGCCTACGTCCACGGCAGCAGACCCCGCCCGTACCGCACCGAGATCAGGATGCGGACCCTCGGCGACGACGGCTGGGAGCGCTTCCTCGACGAGGCCACCGCCCGTCCCGACCACATGGCAGCCCTCCTCGACAAGGACGTGCCGCACGCCCTGGAGGCGGTTGCGGGGCTCTTGCCGGCGCCGGGCGATCTCGTCCCCGACTGCTCGTGCCCGGACGACGGCTACCCCTGCAAGCACGCCGCTGCCCTTTGTTACCAGGCGGCGCGCCTTCTCGACGAGGACCCGTTCGTCCTCTTCCTGATGCGTGGCAGGGGGGAGCAGGAGCTACTTGCCGAGCTGGCCCGGCGCAACACCGTACGGTCCGCGGCCGAGTCGGGTGCCGTCGTCCCGCCGATGCCCACGGTGACCGCCCGCACCGTGCTTGCCGCGGCCACCGGGTCCCTGCTTCCGTCGCTGCCGCCCGAGCTGCCGGTACCCGATCGGCCCGGTCGTCCGGCCGTCTTCCCACCGGACCCGGAAGCCCCCGACCCGCTCGCCCTCGACCTGCTCGCCACCGAGGCCGCCGCCCGCGCCCATGCCTTCCTCGCCACCGGTCACGATCCGGTCGCCGTGCTCACTCCCTGGCAGGACGCGGTCCGGCTTGCCGCCGCGTACCCGGGCTCGGGGCTCACCGCCTCGTCCCGCGCGCTCTACCGCGACCTGGCACGTGCCCTCGGCCGCACCCCGACGGACCTCGCCCGGGCCGTTGCGGCCTGGCGGCAGGGCGGTCCCGACGGCCTCGCCGTGCTCGAAGAGCCCTGGGACCCGCCTGCGGGTCCCTTCGACCGGGCCAGACCCGCACTGCTCGCTGCAGACTTTCCCGCGTTCCGTCCCTGGCGCAACCGGCTCTCCGGAGAGTCGCTCCAGCTCCGTCTCGGACGTGACGGCCTCTGGTACGGCTATGAGTCGGATGCCGGCCGTGAAGACTGGTGGCCGCGCGGTGCTCCCGATCGGGACCCGGTCGGTGCCCTCGCCGGTCTCCTGAGGCGTTGATCGGACGGTCATCCGACACCCGAGCGGCTCCCCACTCGATGGAGTGAAACCCGCCAGCGGTCGGATCCGGTGCGCACGTTTGTCGCGTTGATTCCGGTACGGGCACTTGCCCGTGCACACCTCCGGAAGGCAGGAAGCCATGAGGCAGATTCGCCGAAGCGGTCTGGCCGCACTGTTGGTCACGGGTGGAACGCTCGCCCTCTCGGCGGGCGCCGCGCACGCCGACGCGGGTGCCCAGGGTGCCGCGGTCGGATCGCCGGGAGTCGGTTCCGGCAACACGATCCAGTTGCCGGTGCACGTGCCGGTCAACGCCTGCGGCAACACGGTCAACGTCGTCGGACTGCTCAACCCGGCTGCCGGCAACAGCTGCGCCAACCGATCCGCGGAGCCCGAAGGTTACGGGTCGGACGACAGCGGTGCCGGCTCCCACAAGGACGAGCCCGGCACTCCGCGCGGTGGGGAACAAGCCGGTGGCTCCCACGGGGGCGGCTCCGCGACGGGCGGCTCCTCCAACGGCGGTGGTTCCAGCGCCGAAGGTCGTACCGAGGGTTCCCCCGGTGTGCTCTCCGGGAACGGGATCCAGCTGCCCGTCGATCTCCCCGTGAACATCAGCGGGAACTCGGTCAACGTCGTCGGCATCGCCAACCCGGTCTTCGGCAACACCTCGGTCAACGGCCCCGCCGAGACCGAGCAGCCGGTCGAGACGCCGACGCCGCGCCCGCAGACCCCCGTGCGGAACGTGCCGATGCCCCGCGCGGAGACCGTGCCCCCCGCCCCTGCCCCCGTTCCGCAGGGCGAGACGAGCACGGTCTCGCTGGCTTCGACGGGTTCGGACTCCATGGGCTACGCCGCTTCCGCAAGCGCCGCACTGCTCCTCGGTGGCGCCCTGCTGTACCGCCGGGGGCGCCGCACCGGCGACCAGGCCTGAGACCCGCCTCTTCGGGCCGGGGCCTGAGGCCGTGTCCTCGGCGGAGGGCGCGAGGGGTGCTCCGCGCACGGCCCGGTCGAAGAGGGCTGACGCCCGAGCCGTCAGCCCTGTTCCCGGCCGTCCGCGGAACCGCCGTTCAGGCGCCAGGCCCGGAGCACCGCCTCGATGGCGGGTGCGACCCTCGTCCGGGCCTGGTGCCGTGGCACCCCGAGCATCAGCAGGGAGTCGTACGGGGTGTCGACGTGTCGTACGGAAGCCCGCACCGCGGCGGTGACCGCACCGCGGTCGAGCGAGCGGCCCGCGGCCGTGCGCCCCACTCGCCCGCTGCCCTTCGCCGAGGCGTGTACGGCGATCTCCGTGGCCCGGTCCACCGGGCAGGACGGGAAGAGCCGCAGGATCTCCCGCTGCAAGGTTGCGGTGACCCCGGCATCCAGGGCCGCGCGCCGCTCGGCGTCGCGGGCACGTCGTGCAGCCCGTGCTTCGGCGTCCGCGAGGCAGGCCCGCTCCGCCTCGGCGAGGGCCGCCTCCTCGACGAGGAGGCCCTGCCGTTCGTACCGGGTGCGACGCCTGTTGTGTCGTACGACCACGGCCCAGAGCGTGCTGGCCTCGCGGGCCCGGCGGGTGAGCGCCGTGTCGCCCCGGCGCAGGAAGACCAGATGGCCGAGGTCCGCGCAGTCCAGGCAGAGCGGTGCGTTGAACTCGACGATCATGCGCTCCAGCGGCCCTCGGTGGCACTCGGAGCAGCGTCGGCGCCGGAGCGGCTCCACGACGACGGGGGCGACGAGGTCCACGACTGCTCCCCCCCGCTCAGCGGACGTCGGGTGCGGCAGCGGTGGCGCACCGGGCGGTCCGCTCCTGCCGGAGCCGTCCGGCGCGTGCGGGACCGGCCGTGCGCCGGGTGGTGCGAGCCGGGGAGCGGTGCGCGGGGGCGACGCCCAACGGGACTTCCGCCACTGCCGTCAGCCTCGCGTCCATGGGGCCGCCCCTCTGCTTCCGTCGACTCCCGACCTGTAGATCATGGCAGCCGGGAGGGCCGGACGTCACTGCCGGTACCCGCTCAGGAACCGGCCGATGCGGCTGATCGCGGCATCGAGGTCGTCGGCGTACGGCAGGGTCAGGATGCGGAAGTGGTCCGGGCGCGGCCAGTTGAAACCGGTTCCCTGCACGACCTGGATCTTCTCGCGCAGGAGCAGGTCGAGGACGAACTTCTCGTCGTCGTGGATCTTGTGCACGGCGGGGTCGATGCGGGGGAAGGCGTAGAGGGCCCCCTTGGGCTTCACGCAGGAGACGCCCGGGATCTCGTTGAGCCTCTCCCAGGCCCGATCACGCTGTTCGCGGAGCCGACCGCCGGGGGCGCACAGTTCGTGGATCGACTGTCGGCCGCCGAGAGCGGCCTGGATGGCGTACTGGGCGGGGGCGTTGGGGCAGAGCCGCATGGAGGCCAGCATGGTGAGGCCCTCCAGATAGTTCTTGGCGTGCTGCTTGGGTCCGGTGACGACCAGCCAGCCGGACCGGAAGCCCGCGACGCGGTAGGTCTTGGAGAGCCCGCCGAAGGTGAGCACCACCAGGTCGGTGGCGAGGGAGGCGGCGGGATAGTGGACGGCCTCGTCGTACACGATCTGGTCGTAGATCTCGTCGGCGAAGACCATGAGGTGGTGGCGGCGGGCGAGGTCGAGGATGCCCTCGACGATCTCCTTCGGGTAGACCGCGCCGGTGGGGTTGTTGGGGTTGATGATGACGACGGCGCGGGTCCGATCGGTGATCTTCGACGCCATGTCGTCGAGGTCCGGGTACCAGTCGGCCGCTTCGTCGCAGAGGTAGTGCACGGCCTTCCCGCCCGCGAGGGTGGTGGTGGCCGTCCACAGCGGGAAGTCCGGCGCCGGGATCAGGATTTCGTCGCCGTCCTCCAGGAGGGCCTGGACGGCCATCGACACGAGTTCGGAGACGCCGTTGCCGAGGAAGACGTCGTCGACGTCCACTTCGGGCAGCCCCATGGACTGGTAGCGCTGGGCCACGGCGCGGCGGGCGGAGAGGATGCCGCGCGAATCGGTGTACCCGTGGGCCTTGGGGAGCATCCGGATCATGTCCTGGACGATCTCCTCGGGCGCTTCGAAGCCGAAGAGGGCGGGATTGCCGGTGTTCAGGCGCAGGACGCTGTGCCCTGCTTCCTCCAGTGCATTGGCGTGCTCGATGACCGGGCCGCGGATCTCGTAACAGACTTCACTCAGTTTGCTCGACTGCCGGAACTCCATGCCCGACCTCCCCAGGTCCCCGGAATCAGTGTTGCTTGGTTTTACCAAGTTCCAGCTTGGAAAGTCCAACAACCTGTCTAGACTGCGTCGCATGCCACGTCAGCCACGCCGCCGCAGTTACGACCAGCACTGCGCCGCCGCGCGCGCCCTCGACCTCGTCGGTGACCGCTGGACCCTGCTCGTCGTCCGCGAACTGCTCGCCGGGCCGCGCCGCTACACCGACCTCCACGCCGATCTGCCCGGCGTCAGCACCGACGTGCTCGCCGGCCGCCTCAAGGACATGGAGGGCGCCGAGCTCGTCACTCGTCGCCGATTGCCCCCGCCCGCCTCGGCGTACGTGTACGACCTCACCCCCCGCGGCAGGGGCCTGCTGCCCGTCCTGCGTGCCCTCGCCGCCTGGGGTGCGCCCGACCTCGGGGAGCCGCGGCCCACCGACGCGGTCCGCGCCCACTGGTACGCGATTCCGCTCCTCGGGGCACTGGCCGAACTGGGTGCAGGCCTCTACCAAGTGACCCTCGACGAGGGCGAGTTCCACGTCCGGCTTGAAGAGGACGGAAGCGTGTCCTACGGGGACGGTGGGACGGATGCCCCCGATGCGCGCCTGCGGACCGACGCAGTGGTGTGCCGGGCCCTGGCCGGCGGGGAGCTGACGCTCGCCGAGGCACTCGCATCGGGCCGTGCCGTGCTCGAACGGTCGGTGCGCACCGGGGCCGAGGACGCTGCCCCGGCCCTCGCGCGTGACTGAGCGGGTGCGCATCCGCTGCGGGAGCACCTGGCCGGCGCCCGTCGGCGCCGGCCAGGTCCGTGCCGGTGGCAGCAGCCCCGGTGCACGTGGTGGTGCTCGGGCGGGCGACGGGGCGAACCGCGACCGGTGGTGACGGGGCGGTCCCCGTCACCGCTCGTCACTTCTCGGGGCAGAGGAACTCAAGCCGGTTCTCATGGCAGTCGGCGGCGTAGAAGCGCCGGTGCCCCGGGAAGTCGTCGTCCCACGCCACCTCGACGCCCAGAGCGGTCAGTCGCTCGGCCAGGCCGTCGATGTCGGCGACCAGGATGCCGGGATGCCCCTTGCGGGAGGGGCGGAAGTCCTCCTCGACGCCCAGGTGGACCTCCAGGGAGTCCGCGCGCACCCACAGGCCGCCGCGGGCGGCGAGCACCGGAGGCTTCTGGATCTCGGTCATGCCCAGGACGTCCACGTAGAACCGGCGGCACACCTCTTCCTCGCCGGGAGGCAGAGCGAGCTGCACATGGTGCAGTCCGAGACCGAAGGGCGAGACGGCCCCGGTCGCCCCGTACGGCAGGGCTTCCCGGCGTCGAGTCATCTGAACGGCCCCCTTCTGAGTGCTGACCGGATGTCGGTCAGGCTCGGTCACCGTAGTGTCGGCGCTCCGCCCGGTGCACACCGGGGACGGGAGCGGGGGCAGGATGAGGGGCATGCGATACCAGGCGATCACGTGGGACCGGTTGGCGGAGGAACTCGCCCGCCACCTCGACGCGCCCGCAGCACCGGTGGGCGACGGGTGGCTCAAGGTGGGCATCGACGGGCCGCCCGCCGCGCTCGGAGGCGAGCTCGCCGAGCTCCTCGCCAAGGAACTGCGCACGCGCGGGCGCTCCGTCCACCTGGCGGGGACGGACGGGTTCCTACGCCCCGCGTCCCTCCGGTTCGAGTACGGGAAGCAAGACCCCGACGCGTACTACAGCGGGTGGACCGACGTCGGAGCCCTGTGGCGGGAGGTCTTCGGCCCCCTGGAGGCCGGGGGCAACGGTCGGGTGCTGTCCGACCTGTGGGACCCGGTCACCGACCGGGCGACCCGCAGCCCGTACGTCACGCTGCCGCCCCGCGGGGTCCTGGTGCTGCACGGACCTTTCCTGCTCGGCCACTGGTTTCCCTTCGACCTCACGGTGCACCTGCGGCTTTCTCCCGCCGCCCTCGCCCGGCGCACCGAGGAGTCCTGGACCCTGCCGGCCTTCGCCCGGTACGAGAAGGAGGTCGGCCCGGGCGAGGCGGCGGACGTCGTGGTCCGTGCCGACGACCCTCGGCATCCGGCCTGGACGGGAATCCGGCGCTAGCAACCACGGCCCGGCCCGTCATGCCCGGCCCGTCATGCCCGGGCTCCTGCACCGGGCCGATCGCCGGTGACGCCACTGCCGCGGCGTTCAGGTCTCCCGCTCCTTGGCCGGCTCGCCCGTCCGGCTCCCGCACCCGCCCGTCGGTCCTCCTCGCGCGTGGTCGGACGGGGCCGGGGGCCTGCCGCCCATGCGGGTGACCGCCTCCGCGCCCGCGCGACAGCCCGCCTCGGCGGACCGCACCGGATCCGCGCCCGAGAGCCGCGCTGCCAGGAACGCCCCGGTGAAGGCGTCGCCCGCACCCGTCGAGTCCACCGGCGTCACCGGAGGCGCCGCCACCCTCGCGGCGATCGCACCCCCCTCGGCGACCAGCGCGCCCGCCGCCCCGAGGGTGACCACGACCAGGGGAAAGAGCCGGCTCAACGCCCTCGCCGCCGACTCCGGCTCTCCGCACCCGGTGAGAGCCTTCGCTTCGTCGGCGTTGGGCAGCAGCGTCTCGGCGCCTTCCACCGCCGCGAGGAACCGGTCCACGCCCAGCCCCGCCAGAAATCCCGCCGAGGCGGGATCCACGCTCACCGGGACCCCCGCGTTCCGGGCGTCCCGCAGTGCGCAGCTGGCTGCTTCCCGGCTCGGCGTGGCGAAGAACGAGTACCCCGAGAGGTGCAGCCGGGCCACTCCGCCGAGCAGTTCCGCGGACCAGTCGGCGGGGGAGAGGCGCAGTGCTGCGCCGCTGTCGGTCAGGAAGGTGCGCTCCGCGGAGGAGTCCACGAGCGCGATCACGGTGGCCGTCGCCGCCTCCGCATCCGGGACGAGCAGGGGGCGTACGCCCGCCCTCCGCAGCAACCGCTCGTGCCAATCGACCGCGTCCGTCCCCACCCGGCCGAGCAACCGCACCTCGTCACGGCCGGAACGCGCCGCCCAACAAGCCGCGTTCGCCCCGGCCCCGCCCGGGAGGATCCGGATCTCCGCCGCGGTGTCCGTGGCGGGAGCGAGCGGTGTGCCGTGTCGGGCGACGACGTCGGTGACCACGTCCCCGACGACGAGCAGTGCCCGCCCGGGCGGCTTGGGCGCGCGACTCATCGTGCGCCCGCACCCGGCTTCCCCGCTGCGTAGGCGCCCGCGATGTGCGCCGCCAGGCGCACGTTGCCCCGCACCGCCGCGAGGTTGGCCTCCAGGGACGCCCCTTCCGTGTGGACCATCAGGTATTCGAGGAGGAACGGGGTCACGGCCTGACCGACGATCCCCTTCTCCTTCGCCGCCGAGAGGCCCCGTGCCAGCACGCGGTCGTGCAGCGCGGGGTCCAACTGCTCGTCCGAGGGAACCGGGTTGGCGACGACAAGCGCTGCCCTGGGCCCGTCCAGCCGGTCCTGAGCCCGCATCACTGCTGCCACCTCCTCGACGCTCCGCAAGGTCCAGTCGACGGGTTCGCCCGAGGAGGAGAGGTAGAAACCGGGGAAGTGTGCCGTGCCGTACCCGACGACCGTCACCCCCAGGGTCTCCAGTCGCTGGAGCGTCGCGGGAACGTCGAGGATCGACTTCACCCCGGCACACACCACGGCGATCCCGACCCGGCCGAGCAACCGCAGATCGGCGGACTCGTCCTGCGTCTCGCTCCATTCGCGGTGCACGCCGCCGAGTCCACCGGTCGCGAACACCCGTATGCCCGCCGCGTCCGCGAGTGCGGCCGTGGCCGAGACCGTCGTCGCCCCTGTTGCGCCGGTCGCCAGGGCGGGCGCCAGATCGCGCTGGCCCAGTTTCCGTACCGACGGGTCCTCGGCGATCCGGTTCAGGGCCGTGCCGTCCAGGCCGATCCGGGCCGTCCCGTCGATCACCGCGATCGTGGCCGGGACAGCGCCCCCGGCCCGTACCGCCTCCTCCAGTTCCGAGGCCACGGCGAGGTTGCGCGGGCGTGGCAAGCCGTGGGCAATGAGCGTCGATTCCAGCGCGACGACGGGCCGGCTCTCGTGGAGAGCCTCCCGCACCTCTTCGGACACCTGTGTGGACATGTTCCATTCCTTGGCGCGCTCGCCGGGTCCGCAAACCTCGTTGGCGGTCTCCTGCCACGGCAGCAGGCGCCTGCGGAATCCGTGACGGGAGGGGACGCAGGGGCAAGAAGCGGTCGCGACACCCCCGGGATGCCGCGCCGAAGGGCCCGTGCGGATTTCGTCGGTTCCCCTGATCTGGATGTCATTGCTGGTGAGGGGCAAAGTGGAAGGAGGTATTCCATCCGGTCCCGGTAGTGGGGCGCCCATCGGCCCCCGCTACAGTCACCGCCCATGACGACTCATGAGCCGCCCTCCTTCGCCGTGCACATCCCCGACGCGGAGCTCGAAGCCGAGCCCCTCGACCCCGCCCAGATCGTCTCCGGGACGCCCGAAGTGACGGGCAAGGTGCTGTGGGAGTCGGTCGATGGCAAGCAGGTGCGCGGCATCTGGCAGATCACTCCCGGAGTGGTCACCGACACCGAGGCCAACGAGCTCTTCGTGGTGGTGTCCGGACGGGCGACCGTCGTCGTCGAGGGCGGTGACACGCTGGAGATCGGCCCCGGTGACGCCTGTGTGCTGCGGGAGGGCGACCGAACCACCTGGACCGTGCACGAGACCCTGCGCAAGGCGTACCACATCAGCCTCTGAAGCCCGGCGGAGGCGCGACGGAGCCGCGACCGAAGGCCACGGGGCGTCACGAAGGCCCTCTGTCCGTGCGGGGAGTCGCTCCGCACGGGCTCCGGCCGAGGCGGAGCGCCCGCCCCGGAGCCCGGTAGGTGGCGCGCTCGGGGCGGCGGGCCGGAACGGCGGGGCTTCGGGCGAGCCGGCGCCACGGCCTCCGTCGGGGGCGGGGCGTTCGGAAGGTCACGCCTTCCGGAGGGCCCCCCGCAGGGTGAGCGCGGCCATCGGTAGCAACAGGCACGCGGCGATCGCGTTCAGGGGGCCGTAGCCCGCCTGCGAGACGATCAGGCCCGCCGCCAGGCCGCCGACCCCGGCGGCGGTGTTCATCACGAAGTCGGAGAGTCCCTGCACGGCGGCCCGCGCGGCCTGCGGCACCGAGTCGGTGAGCAGCGCCGAGCCGGACACCAGTCCCGCCGACCAGCCGAGGCCGAGCAGGAAGAGCCCCAGGGCGGTCCGCCCGTGGCTCGGTCCCGCCGTGCCCGCGACGAACGCCGCGGCGCCGATGAGTCCGACCGCGAGCCCGATGACCGACAGCCGGCCCAGTCGGTCGGAGAGCCAGCCCATCAGCGGTGAGAAGGCGTACATCCCGGCGATGTGCCCGCTGAGCACGAATCCGATCAGCTGGATGTCCGCGCCGTGGTGGGTGAGTGCCACCGGCGTCATCGACATGATCGACACCATGGCCGTGTGCGAGCCCGCGATGGTGACCAGGGCGAGCCGGGCCTTCGACGACGCGCGGACCGCCTGCATCCCGGCCCGTAGGGAACGTCCCTCCGGCACTCCGTCCGACCCGGTGTCGTGCAATGCCCTGGCGGTCAGCAACGGGTCGGGGCGCAGCAGCAGGGCCACCACGATCGCCGCGACCACGAAGACGCCGGCGGCCCAGGCGAACGGTCCTGCTGCGGCCGGTATGCCGAGGCCCGAGACGCTCTTTCCGGCGGGTGCGGCGACGTTAGGGCCGAGCACCGCGCCGATGGTGGTCGCCCACACGACCGTGGAGATGGCCCGGGCCCGGTGGTCCGGCTCGGCGAGGTCGGCGGCGGCGAAGCGGGCCGCCAGGTTGGCCGAGGACCCGGCGCCGAAGCCGACGAGTCCGATGAGCAGCAGCGGGAAGTTCTCCATGACCGCCCCGAGTACCACCACGGAGGCGCCGAATGCCCCTATGGCATATGCCAGGACGAGTCCCGCGCGGCGCCCCCGCGACGCCATCAAGGAGGCGAGGGGCATGGCGAGCAGGGCGGTGCCGGTCACCGATGCCGTCGACGCCAGGCCGGACAGCGCCTCGGTGCCGCTCACGTCCCGCGCCAGGACGGCGGCGAGGGCGAAGCCGATCGCGGTGCCGAGTCCCCCCAGGATCTGGGTGACGATCAGTACGGCCCGTACGCGCCGACGAAGCGACGGCAGCGCGGAAGGGCTGATGGGCGGAGTGGGTGCGGGCGGCGCATCGGACGCGGCTGCGTCAGGGGTGCTAGGGGTCTGGGTCACTTACCTGAGTGTGCCATTGGCCCTCCTCGATGGGAACGCCCCTCCCCCCGCCGACCTCCTCGTCCGTACCGCCGGCGGCTCCCGCGAGGGGGCGTCCGCCCCACGGCCGTCGGCGCCCGGAAGGAGTCCTCGCCACGGTGTGCTGCACTCAGAACAGCGGTGCGGGAAGCACCCCTTCGAGCGCCAGGAGCTGCCGCTTCGTCTCCAGCCCGCCCCCGAAACCCCCAAGACCGCCGCCGCTCTCCACCACCCGATGGCACGGCACCACCAGCGGCAGCGGATTGGCTCCCATGGCCGCCCCGACCGCCTGCGCCGCCCCGGGCTGCCCGACGCGCCCCGCCAACTCGCCGTACCCGACGACCGTGCCGTACGGAACCGTCCTTGCCAGTTCCCGCAACACCTGCCGGTTGAATCCGGTCGTCAGGCTCCAGTCCAGCGGCAGGTCGAAAGTCCGAAGTCCGCCCGCGAAGTACCGGTCGAGCTGACGCACCGGCTCCGCGAGCCGCCCCGCGGCGCACTCCACCGCCCCGACGCCGAACTGCCCCGCCAACCGGTCGAGCATCCGCTCCCGGCGTGCCGCGGCGGCGTGGAACTCGACCCGCACGAGGCCCCGCTCGGTCGCCGCGAGGAAGAGCGGCCCGATGGGGCTCTCCACGACCGCCCACTCCGTCGGGGCCGCTCGCTCCGGGCAGACCGGTCCCGTCTCCACCTCGATGTCCATGTCTCCACGTTACGGTCCGCCACCGACGGGCCCGAACCCCGCCCGCCGCCTCCGAACCGGTCCAGGGCTTCCGGCGCCGAACCGCTCCGGCGCCCCCAGCGAGATCACGGAGCGGTATCGCTCCGATCTCACGCACGGAAATTCCCCGGTCACATGGGCGGGGGACCCCTGCCGCGCCATACCCTCGGCCCGGTAGTACTACCCAGCGGTACCGACTGTTTTCGGACAATGCTGCACCAGGGGTGGAGGACAAGGGCTCATGCAGGGCACGGTCAACGGATTCAGCTACGGGCTCGTCACGCCGGTGGCCGCCTTTCTCATGGCCTGTCTCGGCAGCGCCCTCGGCCTGCGGTGCACCACCAGATCGCTCCGCCACCACGACACCTTCAAGGCGGGCTGGCTGGTCCTCGGTGCGACCTCGATCGGCACCGGCATCTGGACGATGCACTTCATCGCCATGATGGGCTTCTCCGTCCAGCAGGCGCCCGTCAGCTACGACCGCCCCATCACCTTCGCCAGTCTGGGCGTCGCCGTGCTCATGGTGGGCGTCGGCATCTTCATCGTCGGATACCGCGGGGCGACCGCCCTCACGCTGGTCACCGGTGGCACCATCACGGGCCTCGGCGTCGCCACGATGCACTACCTCGGCATGGCCGGCGTGCGCCTCCAGGGCCGCATCGAGTACGACACGCTCACCGTCGCCCTCTCCGTGGTCATCGCCGTCGTGGCCGCCACCGCCGCCCTCTGGGCGGCCGTCTCGGTGCACGGATTCCTCGCCAGCCTCGGCGCGAGCCTGGTGATGGGCGTCGCCGTGAGCGGCATGCACTACACCGCGATGGCCGCCGTCAGCGTCCACCTGCACGGTGCCGGGGCCCGTGCGGGAACCGGCGACAACCCCACCTCGCTCCTCCTGCCCATGCTGATCGGGCCGGCGGTCTTCCTGATCCTGGCTGCCGTCGTCGTCATGTTCGACCCGCTGCTCGTGATGGGCGACCCCGACTGGCAGCGGCCCACCGCCCGGAGCGTGCACCGCCCCGGTGTGCCCGCCCCCGGCCACGTGCCGTCCTACGGGGAGCCCGCCAACTGGACGGCCCGCCCGACCCGTCGCGCCGCCCGCCGGAGCGGCCCCCGGGGCGGACACCGTTCGCAGGACTGGTGACGGGAGTCCGGGCCGGAGCAGGCGCGGATCACCACCCGAGTGTCAGTGTCGGGTCGTACGGTGGTTGCATGCGGCCCGTTTCCAAGATCGAACGTTCGGTGGCGCCCTTCGAGGTCGTCAGCGAGTACCAGCCCAGCGGCGACCAGCCGACCGCCATCGCCGACCTGGAGCGGCGCATCCGCGCCGGCGAGAAGGACGTCGTGCTGCTCGGTGCCACCGGCACCGGCAAGTCCGCGACCACCGCGTGGATGATCGAGAAGCTCCAGCGCCCCACTCTGGTGATGGCGCCGAACAAGACGCTGGCCGCCCAGTTGGCGAACGAGTTCCGCGAGCTCCTGCCCCACAACGCCGTCGAGTACTTCGTCTCGTACTACGACTACTACCAACCCGAGGCGTACGTTCCGCAGTCCGACACCTACATCGAGAAGGACTCCTCCATCAACGAGGAGGTGGAGCGGCTCCGACACTCCGCGACGAACTCGCTGCTCACCCGTAGGGACGTTGTCGTCGTCGCCTCCGTCTCCTGCATCTACGGCCTCGGCACGCCCCAGGAGTACGTCGACCGGATGGTCCCGCTCAAGGTCGGCGAGGAGATCGACCGCGACCAGCTGCTGCGCCGTTTCGTCGACATCCAGTACACCCGGAACGACCTGGCCTTCACCCGCGGCACCTTCCGGGTGCGCGGCGACACCATCGAGATCTTCCCGGTCTACGAGGAGCTCGCCGTCCGCATCGAGATGTTCGGCGACGAGATCGAGGCCCTCTCCACCCTCCACCCGCTCACCGGCGAGGTCATCAGTGAGGACCGCGAGCTGTACGTCTTCCCCGCCAGCCACTACGTCGCCGGCCCCGAGCGCATGGAGCGCGCGATCAACGACATCGAGCGCGAGCTGGAGGGCCGCCTCGCCGAGCTCGACAAGCAGGGCAAGCACCTGGAGTCCCAGCGCCTGCGCATGCGCACCACCTACGACATCGAGATGATGCGGCAGATCGGTTCCTGCTCCGGCATCGAGAACTACTCGATGCACTTCGACGGGCGGGAGCCCGGTTCCGCACCCAACACCCTCCTCGACTACTTCCCCGAGGACTTCCTCCTCGTCATCGACGAGTCGCACGTCACCGTGCCGCAGATCGGCGCCATGTACGAGGGCGACGCCTCCCGCAAGCGGACGCTGGTCGACCACGGCTTCCGGCTCCCGTCCGCCCTCGACAACCGCCCGTTGAAGTGGGAGGAGTTCCAGGAGCGCATCGGCCAGACCGTCTACCTCTCCGCGACCCCCGGGACGTACGAGCTCTCGCGTGGCGACGGCTTCGTCGAACAGATCATCCGCCCCACCGGTCTCGTCGACCCCGAAGTCGTCGTCAAGCCCACCGAAGGCCAGATCGACGACCTGGTGCACGAGATCCGGCTGCGCACCGAGCGCGACGAGCGGGTCCTCGTCACCACCCTCACCAAGAAGATGGCGGAGGACCTCACCGACTACTTCCTGGAGCTCGGCATCCAGGTGCGTTACCTGCACAGCGACGTCGACACGCTGCGGCGCATCGAGTTGCTGCGCGAACTGCGCGCCGGCGAGTACGACGTCCTCGTCGGCATCAACCTCCTCCGGGAGGGCCTCGACCTGCCCGAAGTGTCCCTTGTCGCCATCCTCGACGCCGACAAGCAGGGCTTCCTCCGCTCCGGGACCTCCCTCATCCAGACGATCGGTCGTGCCGCCCGGAACGTCTCGGGCCAGGTCCACATGTACGCGGACCGGATCACCCCGGCCATGGAGCAGGCCATCGACGAGACCAACCGGCGCCGCGAGAAGCAGATCGCCTACAACACCGAGCACGGCATCGACCCACAGCCGCTCCGCAAGAAGATCAACGACATCGTGGCCACCCTTGCGCGCGAGGAGATCGACACCGAGGAACTCCTCGGCACCGGTTACCGGCAGGCGAAGGAGGGCAAGGCCGCAAAGGCCCCCGTGCCCTCGCTCGCCACGCACGGACCCGGGGCCAAGGGCGGCAAGGCCGGTTCCACGGTCGAGCTCGGTGACCGCCCGGCCGCCGAACTCGCCTCGATCATCGAGGAGATGACCGACCGGATGCGTGCGGCTGCAGCCGAGCTGCAGTTCGAGGTAGCGGCCCGGCTCCGTGACGAAGTGGGAGAGCTGAAGAAGGAGTTGCGGCAGATGAAGGAGGCGGGGCTCGCCTGACCGGGCGAGAGCGGACGGACGGTCCGGTGTGTTGCAAGAACGACACAAATCCGGACTGCCCCTCCGCGTCGTCAGTGCCCCTGCGTAGGGTGCTTGACAAGCGTACGCACCGGACGGCGGGCGCGGGGAACGCTAACGAGAGGGGCAAACGCGTGTCGGTCAACATGACCAAGGGTCAGGCCATCAGCCTGGAGAAGAAGGACGGGGGCAGCCTCAGCCAGGTGCGGATGGGCCTCGGCTGGCAGGCGGCGCCGCGCCGCGGTCTCTTCGGCTCGCGCACGCGGGAGATCGACCTGGACGCCTCGGCCGTCCTCTTCGCGGAGAAGCAGCCGGTCGACGTCGTCTTCTTCCGCCACCTCGTCAGCGACGACGGCTCGGTCAAGCACACCGGGGACAACCTCGTCGGTGGCGCCGGCCAGGGCGGCGACGACGAAGCGATCCTGGTGGACCTGGAGCGGATTCCGGTCCACATCGACCAGATCGTCTTCACGGTGAACTCCTTCACCGGCCAGACCTTCCAGGAGGTGCAGAACGCCTTCTGCCGTCTCGTCGACGAGACGAACGGGCAGGAGCTCGCGCGCTACACCCTCAACGGCGGCGGAAACTTCACCGCGCAGATCATGGCGAAGGTCCACCGGGCCGGCTCGGGCTGGCAGATGACCGCCCTGGGCACCCCGGCCAACGGCCGCACCTTCCAGGACCTGATGCCCGCGATCCTCCCGCACCTGTAGACGCACGCCGACACCGCACACCCGCAGCTCCCGGAGGCACCGGCCCTCCGGGAGCTGTCCGCATGATCCGCGCCAAGAAGCACCGAGGGGACAGAGTCGATGACGGCCGAGCTGGTCCGGGGGCAGAACCACCCCCTGCCCGACACCCGACTGGAGATCAAGACGTCGGTCGCTCTCCCGGTCCTCGCCGGGGTCACCCTCGGCGACGAGCGGGGCACGGTCCGGGGCGCCGAGTGGGTCGCCCACCCCGGATCGCCGTCCCTCCCCGGTGTCGACGTCCCCGGAGCCGCCTCGGCCGAGCACCGTCTCGCCGTCGACCTGGACGCGGTTCCCGGGACCGTCCACCGCGTCTCGATCCTCCTGGCCCTGCTCGGTGACGTCACGGGCTTCGGGGCCCTCTCCGCTCCGTTCGTCGCCGTCACCGGCCGGGAAGGCACCGAGATCGCCCGCTACACCATCACCGGCCTGGGCAGCGAGTCCGCCGTCATCGCCCTGGAGCTGTATCGCCGGCAGGGAACTTGGAAGGTCCGCGCCATGGGGCAGGGGTACGAGGGCGGGCTCGCCGCGCTCCTCGGGGACCAGGGCCTGGAGAGCCCCGTGGACCTGGCCGCGTCGATCCTGGCGACGGCGGCCCCGGTGTCCTCCGCACAGGACCGGGCGACCGTGGCCCCGGTGCCCCCGCCCGCCTCGGGGCCGGCGCCGGCGTCCGGAGGCCGGATCGACTATGCGCACCCCCTCCGGACGGCCCCGGGCCCGGCCTCCCCCTCCGCTCCCCCTTCCGCTCCTCCCGCCCCGGAGCCACGACGGACCCCGCCGGTGCCGGTCGCGGGGGACGCCTCGGGCTGGTCCATGGACGAGCGCCTCTACAACCAGGTGTGGGGGATGTTCGAGGACCTGGCCCGTGCCGTGGCCGCCTATCGCAGCGCCTGTGACTTCGCGGATTCCCGGCTCGACCGGGAGCTCGACGAGACGCTCACCGACTACCGCGCCCGTGGCGGGGGCTCGAACGACGCAGCACGGGCCACCGCGCGTGCCCGGCGCGACGAACTGGTGGAGCGGGCCAGGGAGGTCCTCGATCGGGACCTGGACCAGCTTGCGGCCGAGGTCGAGGTCGTCGAACCGGCGCTGCCCGTCGCGTACGCCCGCTGGGACAACCCCGTTTGGCACGCCCATCAACCACCCGTCGGGGAGCCGATGGCCATCCGCCTCGGCGACCTGCACCTTCCCGAACGCACCGGCCTCCGGATCCCCCTGCTCGTCCGGTTGCCGCTGGAGCGGGGGCTCTGGGTGGACTCCGGCCGGGGCCGGTCCACGGCCGCCGGTTTCCTCGACGAAGCCGAGTTGCGGCGGCTCGCCCTGGAGAGCGCGGTCGCACATGCCGCCAGGCTCCTCGCAGCCCACCCGGCGGGTGGATTCGCGCTCCACGTCGTGGATCCGGCGGGGGCGGGCGCTGAGGCCCTGGCACCCCTTGTGGAGACCGGGGCCGCAGCTCCTCCAGCCCGGGGGGCGGCAGGTGTCTCGGCGGTCCTGGAACAGCTCACCGAGCGCGTCGACCTGCTCCAGATGGCTCTGCGCGGAGGGGCCGTCGACGCCCTGCCGCCCGGTCTGGACAGGGCTCGGCAACTGCTGATCGTCCATGACTTCCCGCACGGTTTCGACGAGCGGGCGGTCACCCGTCTGCGGTACCTCGCGGACGAGGGGCCCGCGGTCGGCGTACATCTGCTGGTGGTCGCCGACCGGGAGGACGCCGCCGCGTACGGGCCGCTGCTCGATCCCCTGTGGCGTTCGCTGCTGCGCCTGACTCCCGTTCCCGACGACCACCTGGCCGATCCATGGGTCGGCCACTCCTGGTCCTACGAGCCGCTGCTGCCTCCGCCCGGCAGCGGGATCCTCCGCCAGTCCCTCGCGCGGGCGGTCGCCGCCCGTCAAGCAAAACTGCTCTGACCAGGCATTTTGATGATTCTTTGCCTTTCTCTTTACCTTCTCTTGGCCTTTCGGGTACTCTTCTCGGTGCGGAGGGGAGTACTCCCCATGCGCGACGTACCCGTCAATACGGACGGATCGGCATCGATCTGATCCCGGGGCGTCGGCCCGGCGGCACGCCCGCCGCTCGGGTGGAAGAGACCTCCGGCAGCGACGACGCTGATCAGTAGCCGTACGACGCCGGAGGCGCAGTGGACGTATCAATGACCCTGTGGGTCCTGACCATTCTCGGTCTGGGGGCCCTGATCGGTGCCGACTTCTTCATCGGGCGCAAACCCCATGAGGTATCGGTCAAGGAAGCCGGCATCTGGACGGTCGTCTGGATCGTGCTGGCGGCGCTCTTCGGGCTCGGCCTGTTGCTGTTCGGGAACGGTCAGGCGGCCGGCGAGTTCTTCGCGGGATACATCACCGAGAAGTCGCTCAGCGTCGACAACCTCTTCGTCTTCGTGCTGATCATGGCGAAGTTCTCGGTCCCCTCCCACCTCCAGCAGCGGGTCCTGCTCGTGGGCGTGCTCATCGCCCTGGTGCTCCGTGCGATCTTCATCGCCGCCGGTGCTGCGATCATCACGAACTTCTCCTGGGTCTTCTACCTGTTCGGCGCGTTCCTGATCTACACCGCTTGGAAGCTCATCCAGGAGGCGCGTTCCGGCGAGGAAGAGGGCGAGTTCGAGGAGAACCGCCTCCTCAAGACCGCCGAGAAGAAGTTCGGCGTCGCCGACCGCTACCACGGCACCAAGCTCTTCATCCGTGCCAACGGCAAGCGGGTGATGACCCCGCTGATGGTCGTCATGCTCGCCATCGGCACCACCGACATCCTGTTCGCCCTCGACTCCATCCCGGCGATCTTCGGCCTCACCCAGGATCCGTACATCGTCTTCACCGCCAACGCCTTCGCCCTGATGGGCCTGCGACAGCTGTACTTCCTGATCGGGGGCCTCCTCCAGAAGCTGGTCCACCTCAGCTACGGCCTGTCGGTGATCCTCGGCTTCATCGGAGTGAAGCTCGTGCTGCACGCCCTGCACGAGTCCGGGGTGCACGTTCCGGAGATCTCGATCCCGTTCTCGCTCGCGGTCATCTGCGGCGTTCTGGTGGTCACCACCATCACCAGTCTGATCGCCTCCAGGAAGCAGGAGGAGCGCGCCGCGGTCGAGGCCCCGGCCGCCCCCGAGGGCATCGAGAAGGACAGCGTCGAGGCCTAAGGCCCGACTCCGCGCGAAGGCGGCCGACCAGTTCCCCGACCGGTCGGCCGTCCCCGTGCTCCGCCGCCCGTGCGGCCCGGCCGGAGCCGCTCGGGCGGCGGCCGTCACCGTCCCGCTCGCCGGGAGGGAGCCGACCGCCCGACGGGGGCGCGCAGTTCGGGGGCGGTGTGCCGGGTGTCACCAACCGCGCTCGCGCCATTCCGCGAGGTGGGGACGCTCATCGCCGAGGGTGGTGTCCTTGCCGTGGCCGGGGTAGATCCACGACTCGTCGGGCAGCACCGCGAAGAGCTTCGTCTCGACGTCGTGGAGCAGGCTCGCGAAAGCCTCCGGGTCCTGCCAGGTGTTGCCCACCCCGCCGGGGAAGAGGCAGTCCCCGGTGAAGACGTGGGGGTGGCCGTGCGGGTCGTCGTAGACGAGGGCGATCGAGCCGGGGGTGTGCCCGACCAGACGGCGCGCGGTCAGTTCGACCCGGCCCACCCGGATGGTGTCGCCGTCCTCGACCAGCTCGTCGGTCCCGACGGGGATGCCTTCCGCGTCGTACGCGCCCGCGTAGGTCCGGGCGCCGGTCGCGGCGACCACCTCGGCGAGTGCCTGCCAGTGGTCGCCGTGCCGGTGGGTGGTGACGACGGCCGCGATGCCGTCGTCACCGATCAGCGTGAGCAGCGTCCCCGCCTCGTTGGCCGCATCGATCAGCAGCTGCTCGCCGGTCGCCCGGCAGCGCAACAGATACGCGTTGTTGTCCATCGGGCCGACCGCGACCTTCGAGATCATCAGGTCCGTCAGCTCGTGCACGTCCGCCGGACCGCCGACCTTCACCACTCCGCTGTACGTCATGGCCTCAGACTAGCCCCGGGAAGTGGCGCCGGCTCCGGCCCTCGGTTAAAGCGCCGGGAGTTCCGGCAGGGGACCGCCCTCGGTCTTCAGCGCGGAGCCCTCCCGGCGGCCGGCGAGCCAGCCGAGGAGCTCGGGGGCGGTGCCGCTCACGGTCACCTCGGCGCCCTCCGCGGATCCGGTGGTCCAGCTGCCCGAGCCGTCCGTGGCGACGACCCGGGTGGGCGGCACGGACGGGTTGCCCGTGAACCGCTCGGTGAGGAAGTCGACCTCCCGCCGGACGAATTCCTCCGGCAGGTCCTCCAGCTCGTAGCCGGCTCCCAGGTCCACGTGGTGCAGGGCCACCTCCACCCAGCGGCGGAAGGGGAGCCGGGAGGCGCTGTCGGTGATCCCGTTGCGGAGCTCGATCGTGCGGCTCCAGTCCGCGGGCTCGGCGCAGACGGCCTGGAAGCGCTCGGCGGTCTCGCGCACGTCGGCGAGCTGCACGTCCAGCGGGCGGGCGGAGCCGTCCTCGATGTCCGCGTCGCGGGCCGCGGCGTCGGTGTACATGGGGCGTCCCTGGAGGGCGTTCACCAGGGCGTCGGCGTTGCGTGCCAGGTGGGCGAGGACATGACCGCGGGTCCAGCCGGGAAGCCGTGACGGCTCGGCCACTGCCGCGTTGTCCCAGGAGGCGGCTGCGGTCAGCAGACGCTCGGTCGCCTCGCGCACGGAAACAAGGTCCTGTTCGTGATCGATCATGGCGCCGACCCTAGCGCCGCCACTCGTTCGGGTGAAGCGGGCTACGAGCGGCCGGAAATCGAATGTGCGTGCTATAGGCTCGACGGAAGCATCCGGCATCCTTGGTTGTTGGGTGTCTCAGGCACATCCGCTCTCTCAAGAAAGGTGCGGACCGGCGTGGCCGACCGTCTCATCGTCCGTGGCGCTCGCGAGCACAACCTCAAGAACGTCTCGCTCGACCTCCCGCGTGACTCCCTCATCGTCTTCACCGGGCTCTCGGGGTCGGGCAAGTCTTCCCTCGCGTTCGACACGATCTTCGCCGAGGGGCAGCGCCGGTACGTCGAGTCGCTCTCCTCGTACGCCCGGCAGTTCCTCGGCCAGATGGACAAGCCGGACGTCGACTTCATCGAGGGTCTCTCGCCCGCCGTCTCCATCGACCAGAAGTCGACCTCGCGCAACCCGCGCTCCACGGTCGGCACCATCACGGAGGTCTACGACTACCTCCGTCTGCTCTTCGCGCGGATCGGGAAGCCGCACTGTCCCGAGTGCCGTCGCCCGATCTCCCGCCAGTCGCCGCAGGCCATCGTCGACAAGGTCCTGGAGCTCCCCGAGGGCAGCCGCTTCCAGGTGCTCTCCCCGCTGGTGCGCGAGCGGAAGGGCGAGTTCGTCGACCTCTTCGCCGACCTCCAGACCAAGGGCTACAGCCGTGCCCGGGTGGACGGCGTGACCGTGCAGCTGAGCGAGCCCCCGACGCTCAAGAAGCAGGAGAAGCACACGATCGAGGTGGTCGTCGACCGCCTCACCGTCAAGGACAGTGCCAAGCGCCGGCTCACCGACTCCGTCGAGACCGCGCTCGGACTCTCCGGAGGCATGGTCGTCCTCGACTTCGTCGACCTCCCCGAGGACGACCCCGAGCGCGAGCGCATGTACTCGGAGCACCTCTACTGCCCGTACGACGACCTGTCCTTCGAGGAGTTGGAGCCGCGCTCCTTCTCCTTCAACTCGCCCTTCGGTGCCTGTCCCGACTGCACCGGCATCGGCACCCGGATGGAGGTCGACCCGGAGCTGGTCGTCCCCGACGAGGAGAAGTCCCTCGACGAGGGGGCCATCCACCCCTGGTCGCACGGACACACCAAGGAGTACTTCGGCCGGCTCATCGGAGGACTCTCCCAGGCGCTCGGCTTCCGCACGGACATTCCTTACGCGGGCCTGCCGCAGCGGGCCAAGAAGGCCCTGATGCACGGCCACAAGACCCAGGTCGAGGTCCGCTACCGCAACCGGTACGGGCGCGAGCGGGCCTACACCACCCCGGCCTTCGAGGGGGCCGTCTCCTTCGTCAAGCGGCGTCACTCCGAAGCCGAGAGCGACTCCAGCCGCGAGCGCTTCGAGGGGTACATGCGGGAGGTGCCCTGCCCCACCTGCGAGGGCACCCGACTCAAGCCCATCGTCCTCGCGGTCACGGTCATGGACCGGTCCATCGCCGAGGTCTCCGCGATGTCGATCAGCGACTGCGCCGAGTTCCTTTCCCGCCTCACGCTCAACGCCCGTGACAAGAAGATCGCCGAGCGGGTCCTCAAGGAGGTCAACGAGCGGCTGCGCTTCCTCGTCGACGTCGGCCTCGACTACCTCTCGCTCAACCGGGCGGCGGGCACGCTCTCCGGCGGTGAGGCCCAGCGCATCCGGCTGGCCACCCAGATCGGCTCCGGCCTAGTCGGCGTGCTCTACGTCCTGGACGAGCCGTCCATCGGTCTCCACCAGCGCGACAACCACCGGCTCATCGAGACCCTGGTGCGGCTCCGGGACATGGGCAACACGCTGATCGTCGTCGAGCACGACGAGGACACCATCAAGGTCGCCGACTGGGTCGTCGACATCGGCCCCGGTGCGGGCGAGCACGGGGGCAAGGTCGTCCACTCCGGCTCCTTGAAGGAGCTCCTCGCCAACGAGGAGTCGATGACCGGGCAGTACCTGTCCGGCCGCCGGTCGATCGACGCCCCGGACGTCCGCCGCCCGATGGACCCCGAGCGTCGACTCACCGTCCACGGTGCCCGCGAGAACAACCTGCGGGACATCAACGTCTCCTTCCCGCTGGGCGTCCTCACCGCCGTCACCGGCGTTTCCGGGTCGGGCAAGTCGACCCTGGTCAACGACATCCTCTACACCCACCTGGCACGCGAGCTGAACGGCGCCAAGTCGGTGCCCGGACGGCACACCCGCGTCGACGGAGACGAGCTCGTCGACAAGGTCGTGCACGTGGACCAGTCGCCGATCGGTCGCACGCCCCGGTCGAACCCGGCGACCTACACCGGAGTCTTCGACCACGTCCGCCGGCTCTTCGCCGAGACGATGGAGGCCAAGGTCCGGGGCTACCTGCCCGGTCGCTTCTCCTTCAACGTCAAGGGCGGTCGCTGCGAGAACTGCTCCGGTGACGGCACGATCAAGATCGAGATGAACTTCCTCCCGGACGTCTACGTGCCGTGCGAGGTCTGCCACGGGGACCGCTACAACCGGGAGACCCTGGAGGTCCACTACAAGGGCAAGTCCATCGCCGAGGTCCTCAACATGCCGATCGAGGAGGCCCTCGACTTCTTCGAGGCCGTCCCGACCATCGCCCGGCACCTGCGCACGCTCCACGAGGTCGGACTCGGTTACGTCCGCCTCGGTCAGTCGGCGCCGACCCTCTCAGGCGGCGAGGCCCAGCGGGTGAAGCTCGCCTCCGAGCTCCAGAAGCGCTCCACGGGGCGCACGGTCTACGTGCTGGATGAGCCGACCACCGGTCTCCACTTCGAGGACATCTCGAAGCTGATCAAGGTTCTGTCCAACTTGGTCGACAAGGGCAACTCGGTGATCGTCATCGAGCACAACCTTGATGTCATCAAGACCGCGGACTGGGTCATCGACATGGGGCCGGAGGGCGGCAGCGGCGGTGGCCTGGTGGTCGCCGAGGGCACGCCGGAGCAGGTCGCCTCGGTCCCGGCGAGCCACACCGGCAAGTTCCTCCGCGAGGTCCTCGGTGCCGACCGGATCAGCGACGCCGGGGGCACGATCCCGGCGGCCCGCGGCACGAAGAAGGCGGCGGCCAAGAAGGCCACGGCGAACACCACGGCGACGAAGAGGGCGAGCAGCAAGAGCAAGGCCGCGGAGCAGACGACAGGAAGGAAGACGGCAGCCACGGCCACCACGGCCACCGCGAAGAAGACCTCCGCCAAGAAGGCGACGAGCGCCCGGACCCGCAAGGCCTGACGGCCGACGGGACGGAGCGGCAGACGGAGCCGGAGCACCGGCAGGACGACGCCGTCGGCAGGGCCCCGCCCCGGAGCCCGGGTCCTCCCTTGCGGCCCCGTCCCCGCACCCAGGGCCCGGGCGATGTCCCGGACGACCCCGCCGGTATCGTCGGTTCGGTCACCCCTGAGGGGTCTTGTCCCCCTACACCTCACCGTGGAGCGCACATGTCCGGCCAGTCCAGCCGTCGCACCGTACTGAAAGGCGCCGCTCTCGCCGGAGCCGCCGGGCTGGGCGTGGCCGCCTGCTCCACCGACTCCAAGCTCGGCCACGCCGAGGCCCCCACCCCGACCGCACCGGTCCCCCTCGGAGCCCCGGACGAGGTGCCGGTCGGTGGTTCCAAGCTCTACCGCGAGCAGCGGCTGGTGGTGAGCTGCCCGGCCCAGGGGCAGTACAAGGCCTTCAGCGCCCAGTGCACCCACGCCGGCTGTGTCCTCGACAAGGTCGAGGAGAACGAGGGCAACTGCCCTTGCCACGGCAGCCGCTTCGACGTGACCACCGGCAAGGCGCTCCGGGGGCCGGCCACCGTCCCGCTGCCCGAGGTCCCGATCCGGGTCGAGAACGGCACGCTGGTCGCCGGCCCGGAATCCCCCCGGTCCTGAGCCGGAGGCTCACGCCCAGTCCCAGTCGATCCCCAGGATCCCCGGACGCATCCCCTGCTCCACCAGGTGCACCGTGCGGTGCCGACCGCTCAGGGTCAGCTCCGCACGGCCGCCGCGCGGGGCGCCCGCGGAAGGCTGGACGAACCTCCGGCAGCGCACCGGAAGCGCCGCTTCGTCGAAGCGGACCTGGAGCACGTACTGCCCGCCCGCGAAGCTGAACCCGCGGAGGTACTCCCCGCTCGGCCCGGCGGTTCCGTCCTCGAAGCCGTACGAGAACAGGTACGTGTCCCCGGCCCGCAGCCGGGCGTCGAAGAGCAGCTCGGCGACCAACACTCCCGTACCGACGTGCCAGCGGACCCGTCCGGCGCGACAGTTCTCCACCGCCCGCACCACCACCCGCGAGGGGTCGCAGCCCGGATCCCCGTGGTGGATGGCGAGGTAGCGGTCGACACCGTCCCGGTGGGCCCGCACCACGTGCTGGGACTCGCGCCCCAACAACTCCCGTCCCGCCCCGATCCGCACCCGCTCGTGGTGCCCCACCGTGTGCAGCCCGCCGTCCGTCGGCGTCTCCAGCTCCGCGAGCAGCTCCTCGACCGAACCCGAGGCCTCCACCAGCGAGCGGTACGAACGGGCTGCCGGGCGTTCCGCTCCGGGGCGGGGGGTCGTGTCCTCCGTCAGGAGCCGCAGCAGCGAGTTCGCCGGTAGCCGGAGTACCTCCTCTAGTAGTGCTTGGTCAGGTTGGTGTGGTGCTTGGTATGTCGCGGTGGCAGGTGGGGCAGGCGCCGGTCCAGGTGGCGAGGAGGGTCTGCAGCTC
>NZ_JBHYMF010000004.1:0-43148 GCF_042742855.1 Streptomyces sp. NPDC058877
GTTGATAGGCCGGATGTGGAAGCCCAGTAATGGGTGGAGCTGACCGGTACTAATAGGCCGAGGGCTTGTCCTCAGTTGCTCGCGTCCACTGTGTTTGTTCTGAAGCAATGAACTCCCATGCCGGTTGAGTTCAACTTCATAGTGTTTCGGTGGTCATAGCGTTAGGGAAACGCCCGGTTACATTCCGAACCCGGAAGCTAAGCCTTTCAGCGCCGATGGTACTGCAGGGGGGACCCTGTGGGAGAGTAGGACACCGCCGAACAATCATTGTGGGAAAGCCCCGCACCTTCTGGTGCGGGGCTTTTCTGCGTTCACACCACACAACCCACCCCTCAGTGCGTCCGGCTTTGGCCGTACTCAGAGACGGCCTGCCGCCTTCAGGGAGAGATAGGCGTCCGCCAGAGCCGGGGCAAGATCTTCGGGCGTGGCGTCGACCACCGTGACACCGTGACGGCGCAGCTGATCCGCGATCCGGGCACGCTGGAACTGCGCCTGCGTCGCAGCAGCAGCCTCGTAGATGCCGTCGATCGTGCTGCGAGTCGACGCCATGCGTGTGACATGGGGGTCCGCCACGGAAGCCACCAAGACTGTGTGGCGCTGTGCGAGCTGGGGGAGGACGGGGAGGATCCCCTCCTCGATCGGGGCTGCGTCGAGGCCCGTCAGAAGAACGATGAGCGAACGGCGGGGAGCGCCGGCGATCGCGTGGGAGGCCAAGCCGCGGGCATCGGTCTCGACCAACTCGGGTTCGAGTGGAGCGAGTGCATCGACCATGGCCGGTAGCACCTCGCTGGCTGTGCGTCCCCGAACCTGGGCACGGAGGCGGCGGTCGTAAGCGAGGAGATCCACACGGTCACCGGCTCGGGAGGCGAGCGCGGCGAGGAGTAGGGCCGCGTCCATGGCAGCGTCCAAGCGGGGTACGTCGCCGACACGACCGGCCGAGGTGCGGCCGGTGTCGAGAACGATCAGGATGTGGCGATCCCGCTCGGGACGCCAGGTTCGGATCGCAACGGAAGACTGCCGGGCCGTGGCCCGCCAGTCGATCGAACGGGTGTCGTCACCGGGCAGGTACTCGCGGAGACTGTCGAACTCCGTGCCCTCGCCACGGGTCAGCACGCTGCTACCACCGTCGAGCTCACGAAGCCGTGCCAGACGCGAGGGCAGGTGCTTGCGGCTGGTGAAGGGCGGCATGACGCGGACGGTCCACGGGACCTCGTGGTGGCCCTGGCGAGCTGCGAGGCCGAGGGGGCCGAACGAACGCACCGTGATCCTCTGGGCGCGGCGGTCACCGCGGCGTGACGGGCGCAGAAGAGTCGTGAGGCTGCGGCGCTCGCCGGCGGGGACCGTCAGACGGTGGCGGGAGAGGTCCTCTTTGGCGTCCGAAGGCCAACTGCTGGGTGGCCATGCATCGCGGAGCTGGGCACGGAGCCGCCGACGGGATGGGTTGCTGACGGTGAGCTCAATCTCCGCAGTGTCACCGAGTCGAACGGATGTGTCACCAGTTCGGGTGAATTGGAGCTTTCGTACTGGCGCCGCCAAGGCGTAGTCGCACAGAATTGCTACGGAAAGGGGCGCGTTCACTGCGAGCATTCCCGCCCAACTGGGGGCGAGAATGCCGACGGGGAGCGCCCCGAGGGCGGCGAGCAGCGCGGTTCGTCCGGTGAGAGCCATGGGGCGCCGTTCTCAGCGAGGTACGGGGACGTGGGCGAGGACCGAGTTGATGACGGAGTCAGGGGTGACTCCCTCCATCTCCGCCTCGACTCGCAGGTGGATGCGATGGCGCAGGGTGGGGAGGGCGAGGGCCTTCACATCGTCCGGAGTGACGTAGTCCCGCCCGGTGAGCCAGGCCCAGGCGCGAGCGGTGGTGAGCAGGGCGGTGGCGCCTCGGGGAGAGACTCCGAGGCTCAGCGAGGGGGAATCACGCGTGGCACGACAGATGTCCACGACGTAGCCGGCGATCTCGGGAGAGACCGAGACCTTGGCGACGGCAGCGCGGGCCGCTTCGAGCTCAGCGGGGCCAGCGACGGGGCGGACGCCGGCCGCTTTCAAGTCGCGGGGGTCGAAGCCTTCGGCGTGACGGGTGAGGACGTGGATCTCGTCCTCACGTGAAGGAAGGGGGACTGTCAACTTGATTAGAAAACGGTCCAATTGGGCTTCGGGCAGAGGATAGGTGCCCTCGTACTCGACGGGATTCTGAGTAGCTGCGACCAAGAACGGTTCGGGAAGGGGGCGTGGGACGCCGTCGACCGTGACTTGGCGCTCCTCCATAGCTTCCAGCAGGGAAGCCTGGGTTTTCGGAGGCGTGCGATTGATTTCGTCAGCGAGCAGCAGATGGGTGAAGACAGGGCCTGGCTGAAAGGAGAACTCGGCGGTCCGAGCGTCGTAGACGAGGGAACCGGTGACGTCGCTCGGCATCAGATCAGGGGTGAACTGGACGCGCTTCGTGTCGAGTTCGAGTGCGGCAGCCAGCGAGCGGACCAGAAGGGTCTTGGCGACTCCCGGGACGCCTTCGAGGAGGACGTGTCCCCGACAGAGCAAGGCGACGACGAGACCGGTCACGGCGGGGTCCTGGCCGACCACGGCCTTTGCGATCTCGCTGCGCAGTGCCTCCAAAGAGGCGCGGGCGCTGTCCGATTCCGTGGCGGTCTCGGGGGTCGGGGCGCTCATGGAGTGCGTACCTCTCTTTCGAGGGCGTCGAGTTGGTCTGCCAGGTGGATGAGGGCGGTGTCATCGACCGGAGCGGGTCCGAAGAGCACGCTCTCTACGTCCGCACTGGTTTGGGGAAGACGGAGGGAGAGAGCGGGAAGGAGGCGGCCGGGGGAGTGGGCGTCCTTGACCGGGACACCGAGCAAGGGCGCGAGCTTGGTTCGGGTCGCTGCACGCAGGACGGAGGCCGCGCGGTCCCGGGCGTTCGCCTTGTGGTAGAGCCTGGCGTGGCCCTCGGTGGTCTCGGACGCGCGAAGGGCGACGGGAAGCGGCTCGGTGACCAGGGGGCCGAGGCGGCGCCCGCGCCACAGTGCGGCGAGCAGGGTTGCGACGGCGAGTTGCAGGGTGCCCCACAGCCAGCCGGAGGGGATGAGGGCGAAGAAGTCGCCCGTCGTGTTGCCGTCGGACGTCTCGGCCGTGGCCGAAGCATCGGAGAGGGAGGGGAGGTACCAAACGAGATGGGCTTGGGAGCCGAGCAGTTGCAGGGCCAGCGAGGCGTTGCCCAGTTGGTCGAGTCGGGAGTTGTAGAGGATGTCGGGCGAGCCGAGGAGGACGGTGTCGCTGCCAGTGACCTCGGTGCGGGGAAGGCGGACCAGGGTCGGCAAGTCGTCGGAGCCGTAGCAGGAGTCGGCAGTGGTGCCGGGGGAGACCTCGTAGCGCTCGCCACCCAGGTCAACGCTGCCGGCACGGATGGCAGCCGGCAGAGCACAGGCCGGTGTGCGCTCCGTCACCGGAATGCCGGGTGCGCTGGTGACAGTCGGGGCCAAGACGTCGAGGGAGGGCCTGCCGGCCCCGACGAGGACCGTACGGGCGGCCGAGTTCTCCATCGTCCTACGGAGCGTGGACTGCTGCCCATCCGTCAGGAGGTCGGGGGCGGTGACCAGGAGGGTGGTGTCGCTGTCCATGGCCGCGGTGGCTTCGGGCAGGGTGGTCGCGAGGGTGATGGAGACGCCACGGGCCTTGAGCAGTTCGGCGATGGCGCGGCTGCCGTGGGGGTCGGCCGAGCGAGGGTCGAGGGCGTTGTGGGAGTCGACGGATTGCACCGCAGCAAGGGCGATGCCACCGGTCAGGATCAAGGCGAGGACCAGGGCCGCGCCACGGACACGGGTCCAGATCTGGCGGGCGGTGGGAGCGGTCGAGGTGGTGCCGGCGGGCTGGGCGCTCATGCGGTCGTCCCCGTGGAAGTGGCATCGGAACCGGGGCGGGCCCGCTCCAGGGCGGTGTCCAATGCTTCGACACGCCGGTACGCCGGTTCGTCGGCGGTGTGTCCCCCGTACGTGACGTCGTCGAAGGTGCGGACCGCGAGGCGCAGTCCGTCTGCGTGGGAAGGGAGCGAGCGACCGGCTTCGGCGGCCGCCTCGTCGGCCGTGCGGCCGGGACGGGAGTCCAGGACGGTGCGTTCTTCGAGGGAGCGGACGATGGCCCGCATCCGCTCCTGGACCGCCTCGTTCCAGCGGCCGGCGGAAGCGTGCTGGGCGGCAGCCGTGCGGTGGTCCCGTGCGGTGCGCGGACCGTTCGGGAAGAGGGGGTCGCCGGTCACGCCGCTCGCCCGGCCCGGAGAGCCGAGGCGCCACCAGAAAGCCGTGGCGAGGGCGGCCACGGCCAGGACGATCACGACGAGGCCGAGCAAGCCGCCCGGGGTGGCCCCGGAAGCGGCGCCGAAGAAGGCGTCGAGCCACTCCCAGAAGCTCTTGAGACCGCGCTGGAGGAGGCCGGGATCGTTCTCGTGGTACCGGGGGTCGGACAGCTCCCGCTCCGCCGCCTCACGAGCGGGTACGCGGGAGATGTCCACCGGAACGTCACCGTCGGCGCGCAGCCACCACAGCGCCGACGTTCCCCCCGTGACCGTCACCGCATCAGCCCCCGACGGAGCTGGTGCCGTAGCCGGGGAGGCCTGCCGCTCGGGCCAGTTCGAGGTCCAGGGCCTCGCGACGGATGCGCTGGTCCACGTAGAGGAGGGCCGTCACACCGGCCGAGATCGGGTAGGTGACCGCGCTGATGATCACGCCGCCGATGCCCGTGACGATGAGGAACGGCCAACCGAAGGTCGTGGCGGTGCCGGAAAGGAGGCCGGAGAACCCTTCGCCGTCGACCGCAATGCCGATGACGGTGAACGGGATCACGATGATCATGCTGAAGATGAAGATCAGCAACTGGGTCAGCACGATGATGCCGAAGATCCGCCACCAGGAGCCCTGCACCAGCTTTGCCGAGCGCTTCAGCGAGCGGGCCACCCCCTGGCGCTCCAGCATCAGGGAAGGCGAGGCGAGACTGAAGCGGACCATCAGCCAGACGACCACCACCAGACCGCCGAGGCCCCCGAGGAAGGCCAAGGCTCCCCCACCGGCCCCGCCGAGCAGGAGCCCCGGGAGCAGGCCGACGCACACGATGGCCACACTCATCACCGAGAGCAGCAGGGTCAGTCCCGTCAACTGGAGCAGACGCGGGCGAGCCTCCTGCCAGGCGGATCCCAGCGTGACCGGACGGCCGAGGACCGCACGACTGATGACCACGGTCAGCAGCGCTGCGACCACGAGCGAGGCCATCAACGTCACGACCAGGGAGGGACCCATGCTGATCATGGAGGTCTGGGCCGCGTCGAGGGACTGCTCCAGCTGCTCCGCTGGCGTGGCACTCGGGTCGGGCTCGGGAGCGGCCGGCACGAGGTAGCGCTGGGCCAGGACATTGGCGATCTGGGAGAGCACTGCGACCGGGACCGTGATGGCGAGGACGGTGCGCCAGTAGGTGCGGAGCGTTTTCACCGCGCCGTCGAGGATCTCTCCCGTGCCCAGGGGGCGCAGCGGAATGACACCTGGCTTTGCGGCCGGGGGCTTGCTCCAAGGAGCGTTCGAGTGCGGGGTTCCCCAGTTCCGGCCGGGAACGGGAAGCGGAGCGAGGTCAGCAGGAGGGGACCATTGGCCGGCGGGAGGCTGTTCCTTGGACCACTGGGGGGTGGAGTCGTTGGCGTCGACCGAAGCGGGGGGAACGGGAGCTCCCGTATCGCCCTGCTGGTCGGAGGGGCCGGATCCGGGCGAGGTCCAGCCCGGAGTGTCGTTCACGGTCGTCCACCTCGGAGGAATGGTCGCGGTGCCGGATCGGCGAACCGGCTCGGTCACGGCGGCCGACACCTGTACACGGCGGCGGGCCGGGTGCCATCGTGCCACGCGAGGTTTGCCGATGGGCCGGAGTGGTCCCTTCCCTCGTACCTTTGTCCGGACCTTCATTGTGTGAGTGGTACACGGCACACTGTGCGGATGCCCGGTCAAGGCGCACGAACCGTACGCTGACGGGCCCAGCGGGGCGCCTTTGAGCGGCTCGCGATCCAGGCAGGGGGAGGCGCTGTGGGACAGGTCACGGCAGGTAACGATTGGCTAATGGGATGATGTCGATATGAAGGGACGCGTTCTTGTCGTCGACGACGACACCGCACTGGCCGAGATGCTCGGCATCGTGCTGCGGGGTGAAGGGTTCGAGCCGTCGTTCGTCGCTGACGGCGACAAGGCGCTGGCTGCTTTCCGCGATGCCAAGCCCGACCTGGTGCTGCTCGACCTGATGCTGCCCGGACGGGACGGCATCGAGGTGTGCCGGCTCATCAGGGCCGAGTCGGGCGTGCCGATCGTGATGCTCACGGCCAAGAGCGACACCGTCGACGTGGTCGTGGGCTTGGAGTCGGGCGCCGACGACTACATCGTGAAGCCGTTCAAGCCGAAGGAGCTCGTCGCCCGCATCCGGGCGCGGCTGCGGAGGTCCGAGGAACCGGCTCCGGAGCAGCTCACCATCGGTGACCTGGTCATCGACGTGGCGGGCCACTCGGTGAAGCGGGACGGGCAGGCCATCGCCCTCACCCCGTTGGAGTTCGACCTGCTGGTCGCGCTGGCGCGCAAGCCGTGGCAGGTCTTCACCCGCGAGGTCCTGCTCGAGCAGGTGTGGGGCTACCGGCACGCGGCCGACACCCGGCTGGTCAACGTGCACGTCCAGAGGCTGCGCTCGAAGGTCGAGAAGGACCCCGAGCGCCCGGAGATCGTGGTGACCGTCCGCGGAGTCGGTTACAAGGCGGGACCGAGCTGACATGAGTACGGGCAGTACTGCTCCGAAGCCCGGGGACCCGGGAGTCCGTACGGGGCGGGCTGCCGGACCGGGGCGGGGGGGCTCGCGATTCGGCCGTCTGCTCCGTGGGGGACGGTTCTCGAAGCACGGCGTGCGCGGTGGACCGGTCCTCCGGCTCTTCGCGCGCTGGATCCGCAGACCGCTGCTGCCCGCCGTACGGCTGTGGCGGCGGAACATCCAGCTGCGGATCGTCGCGGGCACCCTGCTGATGTCCCTCGGCGTGGTACTGCTGCTCGGCGTCGTCGTCATCGGGCAGGTTCGCAACGGGCTGCTCGACGCCAAGGAGAAGGCCGCCCAGAGCCAGGCCGCCGGCGGGTTCTCCGCGGCCCAGGACCGGGCGGCAACCACCCCGACCACGCCCGGACAGCAGGACGGGGTGCGGGTCGGCACCTCCCTGAACTGGCGCTCCACGCTGGTCGAGCAGCTCGCCAGTGGTGGCCAGAGCGCCTTCAACGTGGTCGCGCTCTCCCGCGACGGCGGGGACACCGCGAACCGCGGCGCCCGTGCCTCCGGCGAGGTCGACCCGATCACGAGCATCCCCGCTGAACTGCGGCACTCGGTGGCCCAGGGCACCGGAACCTTCCAGAAGTTCACGCGGATCCACTACACCAGCAGCAAGGCCTCCGAGCCCGGGTTGGTGATCGGCAAGCGGCTGAACGACGCCGACGGCGATCAGTACGAGCTCTACTACCTCTTCCCCCTGGCCCAGGAGGAGGACTCCCTCACCCTGGTCAAGGGGACCCTGGCGACCGCAGGGCTCTTCGTCGTCGTCCTGCTCGGCGCCATCGCCTGGCTCATGGTGCGCCAGGTCGTCACACCCGTGCGGATGGCCGCCGGAATCGCCGAGCGGCTCTCGGCGGGGCGGCTCCAGGAGCGGATGAAGGTGACCGGCGAGGACGACATCGCACGCCTCGGCGAGGCCTTCAACAAGATGGCCTCCAACCTCCAGCTCAAGATCCAGCAGCTGGAGGACCTCTCGCGGATGCAGCGGCGGTTCGTCTCCGACGTTTCGCACGAGCTGCGGACCCCGCTGACGACCGTGCGGATGGCTGCCGACGTCATCCACGAGGCGCGCGTCGACTTCGACCCCGTCACCGCCCGCTCCGCCGAACTCCTCGGGGACCAGCTCGACCGTTTCGAGTCACTGCTCTCCGACCTCCTGGAGATCAGCCGCTTCGACGCGGGGGCGGCAGCCCTGGAAGCCGAGCCGATAGACCTGCGCCAGGTCGTCCGCCGGGTCATCGGCGGCGCCGAGCCCCTTGCCGAACGCAAGGGCACCCGGATCGTGGTCGTCGGAGACGAACAGCCCGTGGTGGCCGAGGCGGATGCCCGCCGGGTCGAGCGGGTGCTGCGCAACCTCGTCGTCAACGCCGTCGAGCACGGCGAGGGCCGTGACGTCGTGGTGAAGCTCGCCGCCGCGGGCGGGGCCGTCGCCGTCGCCGTCCGCGACTACGGCGTCGGCCTGAAACCGGGCGAGGCCACCCGGGTCTTCAACCGCTTCTGGCGTGCCGACCCCGCGCGGGCGCGCACCACCGGTGGCACCGGCCTCGGCCTGTCCATCGCCGTCGAGGACGCACGGCTGCACGGCGGCTGGCTCCAGGCATGGGGGGAGCCCGGCGGCGGCTCACAGTTCCGGCTCACCCTGCCGCGCACCGCGGACGAGCCGCTGCGGGGCTCCCCGATACCCCTGGAGCCCGAGGACTCGCGGCGCAACCGCGAGCAGGCTGCCGCCGGACGGGCCCGGGAGAGCGACTCCAGGGCCGCCGTGCCGACACAGCCCGCGGGCGACCGGCCGCACCTTCCCGTGGGCCCGAGACTGCCCACGCCCTCGCGGGCGACCGTCGATCCGACGGCGCTGCCCGGCAGCGGCGCCCGGGTGGTGGCGCGAGCGACACCGGACGGCGACGGCGGCGGGGCGGGTACGGCGACGGCCGGCGGGAACGGACATCTGGAGCGGGAGGACGGGACACGTGGGAGCTGACTCCCGAGCGGAACGCGCGGGCCGGCGACGGAGCGCCCGGGTGCTGGTGCTGGCCGCGTGCGGAGGCCTGCTGGCGACCGGGTGCGCCACGATGCCCGACAGCGGGGAGGTGCAGCAGGTGAAGGGGGCCAACACGGGTGACTCGCAGGTGCGGGTCTACGCCGTCGCCCCCCGGGAGAACGCCGACCCGAAGGAGATCGTCGACGGCTTCCTGGAAGCCATGACCAGTGACGACCCCGGCTTCGCCACGGCCCGCAAGTACCTCACCGAGAAGGCCGCGCAGAACTGGAAGCCGGAGCAGAGCATCACCGTGCTCACCACGGCCCCCAACCGCGACCAGGCGGACCGCAACGCGGACCCCGACAGCCCGGGGCGTACCTTCCCGCTCTCCGGCCGGAAGATCGCGACCGTGGACGCCCGGCACGCGTACCAACCGGTCAGCCCTGCCGAGTACCTCCAGTCGATCCACGTCGTGCAGCAGCCGGCCGCGAAGGGCAAGGGCAAGGAGTGGCGCATCGACAGCCTTCCGCCCGGCCTGGTCCTCGGCGAGGCCGACTTCCTCCGGAACTACCGTTCCGTCAACAAGTACTACTTCGCCTCCGGGGAGAGCTGGGTCGTCGCCGATCCCGTCTACATCCGGCAGCGGCAGGACCCGGTCACCCGGATGGATCCGGTGACGCAGACGGTCAGGGCGCTGCTCGAAGGGCCGACGAACTGGCTGAAGCCGGCCGTCGACTCCCAGTTCCCCTCCGGTACGGAACTGAAGAGCGGGGTCACCAGCCTGGCCCCGGACGACCAGTCCACGCTGCGGGTGCCGCTCAACGACAAGGCGGACGGGATCGGTGGCGAGGCCTGCCGGCGGATGGCGGTCCAGCTGTTGTTCACCCTGCGCGACCTGACCTCCGTCAACGTCGAGCAGGTGGAGCTCCTGGACTCGCACAGGCGTCCCCTGTGCCGCTTGGGACAGGGGCAGGCGGCGGAGTTCGCGGCCGTGCGGAACACCAGCGGCAAGGAGAACCCGTACTTCGTCGACGAGCACGGCAAGCTGATGATGCTGGTCGTCGGGGGCAAGGAGCCGAACGCGCCGATCCAGGTTCCGGGGCCCCTCGGCAAGGGCACGGTGCCGCTCGGTTCGGTCGCCGTCGACCGGGGCGAGACCCGGGCTGCCGGGACCAGTGAGACCGGTCGCGAACTGGTCGTCTCCTCCATCACCACGGAGGGCGAGCCGCTGCCGCCGGTCCTGACGAGCCGGGCGGTCCGACCGGAGGACCGGTTGTCCGCGCCCAGCTGGGACGGCAAGGGCGACCTGTGGGTCGCCGACCGCGACCCCGCCGCACCCCAGCTGTGGATGGTGCCGGGCGGCACCGGCCAGCCCGTCAAGGTCCGCACGCCCTGGTTGGGCGACGGTGCGCGCATCGAGTCGCTGAGGGTCTCCGCGGACGGGGTGCGGATCGCCATGACGGTGACGCGGGGTGACCACACGACCCTGCAGATCGGCCGGGTCCAGCGGCAGACCACCGACGAGGAGACGGTCGTCTCCGTCCTGGACCCGCAGCCCGCCGCACCTCGGCTGGAGTCCGTCACGGCCGTTTCCTGGGCGGGCCCCAGCCGGCTCCTCGTGGTCGGCAAGGAGGCGGGCGGCGTCCAGCAGATCCGCTACCTCCAGACCGACGGGTCGACTTCCACCACCGCGGTGCTCCCCGGGCTGAACGGGGTGACCTCGGTGGCCGCCCCGCACACGGACGCGGCGCCCGTGGTGGCCGTTTCGGGTGATGACGGCATCGTGCGGCTGGCACCCGGCACGAACTGGCAGCCCGTGGCCAAAAAGGGCTCCTCCCCGGTCTACCCGGGTTAGGTCGACACCCTGCCGGGGCGCCGCGCGGTGCGGTTCCCCGGCCGCCGACAGCTCCGCGCGACCGGGCGAGACGGACGCACCTGACGTACTTCGGGGTGTCGGAGAGGTTTTCCACAGGGGTGGCCGGGTGGCGCGCGAAGGCGCACAGTGGAGCCATGCGGGGGTGGTGGCACGAGATCGTCGGGCTGGTGCTGCCGGTCGCCTGCGGCGGCTGTGGCAGACCGCGGACGGAGCTGTGCCCGGAGTGCGCGGATGCGCTCGTCGGGGCGGCGCCGCGCAGGGTGAGGCCCGCACCCGAGCCCGCCGGGCTGCCCGTGGTCCACGCTGCCGCGCCGTACGCCGATGCCGTCAGGGAAATGCTCCTCGCCCACAAGGAACGCGGCGCGCTCCCCCTCACCCGGCCCCTGGGCGAAGCCCTCGCCGGGGCCGTGGAGGCCGCCACGGGCCCGCCAGCGGACCCCGTGGACCGGCCGCTTCTCCTCGTACCGGTGCCGTCCTCGCGGCGCTCCGTACGGGCACGTGGCCATGATCCGATGCGGCGGATCGCGCTGGCCGCAGCGACGCGGCTGCGGAGGGCGGGGAGGCCGACGCGCGTCCTGCCGGTGCTCCGGCACCGGCGGCGCGTGGCGGACCAGTCAGGGCTCGGGGCGCGTGGACGGCTGGCCAACCTCGACGGGGCGCTCCGGGTGGTGCCGGGCGGAGCAGATCTCCTCGGCACGGGAAGGGTCGTGCTCGTGGACGACCTGATGACGACGGGGGCTTCGCTCGCCGAGGCGGCGCGCGCCCTCACAGCCGTTCGCCTTCCGTTCATTCCTGGAATACCCCACGGCTTACCGGCCGGTTTGGCGCAAGGTGAAATCGAACAGCAGGTGGCGGCTGTGATCGCATCCTCTCCCACCTCGTTCGAAATAAACCGGAACTCGCCGGGATCTTGGATCGTTGCAGGTGGTGAGAGGTGAAAGCACCCGATCGGAGGTATGTCGCGGTACCGGGTGCCAACACCCGTCCGAAGGGGCTATGTTCGGTTGTGAGGAATGGCGAACGCCATCGCCTCGCCGAATACATGGTTGCGCCTACAGGACAGGAGTTCAGGGCGAATTAACCTCTTGTCGATGGGGTGGAGATCTTGTCGACTGGGGAGGAGGAGGGCGAAGTCGCCAAGTCCGAGCTCCGGTAATCCACCGGAGTCTGGTGCAAAGGGAGATGCCCGGCGGCCAAGGAGCCGGCCAGGGCGATCCGGGAACGGAGTTCTGCGTGGACATCGTCGTCAAGGGCCGCAAGACCGAGGTGCCCGAGCGGTTCCGCAAGCACGTGGCCGAGAAGCTGAAGCTGGAGAAGATCCAGAAGCTCGACGGCAAGGTGATCAGCCTCGACGTCGAGGTGTCCAAGGAGCACAACCCGCGGCAGGCCGACCGGTCCGACCGTGTGGAGATCACCCTCCACTCCCGAGGCCCGGTGATCCGGGCGGAAGCTGCGGCAGGCGACCCGTACGCAGCGCTCGACCTCGCCAGCGACAAGCTCGAGGCACGACTGCGCAAGCAGCACGACAAGCGGTACACCCGCCGCGGGAACGGCAGGCTGTCGGCGGCCGAGGTCGGGGACGTGGTCCCCGGTGCCGCCCAGCTCAACGGGGACGGCCAGCTCGTCGCCGACGAGACCGACAAGGTGCCCACCACGATGATGGGCTCCATCGAGGTCCAGGGCGAAGGCCCCCTGGTGGTCCGGGAGAAGACCCACCGGGCCGCACCGATGACGCTCGATCAGGCGCTCTACGAGATGGAGCTGGTCGGGCACGACTTCTACCTCTTCGTCGACTCCGACACCAAGCAGCCGAGCGTCGTCTACCGGCGACACGCGTACGACTACGGCGTCATCCACTTGGAGAGCGACCCGCTCGCCGAGGGCGGCGGCGCCGGCGGTGCTCTCGGCGGCTGAACGAGCCGCCCGCACCACCTCCGACCGAGAGGTGTTCCACTCGGTGCCCCTGGAGCGCGTTGCGCCTCCCAGGGGCACCCCTGTGCGCCCGTGGATCACCCCGTCGTCATCCGGGCATGAAATCATGGCGCGCACGCCAACCGGTGCTCATGGAGTACGGGTTGGCGGACCGGAAACGAATTCAGGCCACGGCCTTCAGGGGGAGGAACGATGGCGGACAGCTTCGGACCGGTGCTCAGCGGGCGCGAGCACGGTGGTGCGGTCCCGGAGGGATCGGACACGGACGGCGGAGCGTTCCGCAAGGAGCCGATCAGGGTCCTCGTCGTGGACGACCACGCCCTCTTCCGTCGGGGACTTGAGATCGTCCTCGCCCAGGAGGAGGACATCCAGGTCGTCGGCGAGGCCGGCGACGGCGCCGAGGCCGTCGACAAGGCGGCCGACCTCCTGCCGGACATCGTCCTCATGGACGTGCGGATGCCCCGGCGCGGCGGCATCGAGGCGTGCACCTCCATCAAGGAGGTGGCTCCCAGCGCCAAGATCATCATGCTGACGATCAGCGACGAGGAGGCCGACCTCTACGAAGCGATCAAGGCGGGGGCGACCGGGTACCTCCTGAAGGAGATCTCCACCGACGAGGTCGCGACGGCGATCCGTGCGGTTGCGGACGGACAGTCGCAGATCAGCCCGTCCATGGCGTCCAAGCTCCTCACCGAGTTCAAGTCGATGATCCAGCGCACCGACGAGCGCAGGCTCGTGCCGGCGCCCCGGTTGACCGACCGGGAACTGGAGGTCCTCAAGCTCGTCGCGACCGGGATGAACAACCGTGACATCGCCAAGGAGCTGTTCATCTCCGAGAACACGGTGAAGAACCACGTCCGGAACATCCTGGAGAAGCTGCAGCTGCACTCGCGTATGGAGGCCGTGGTGTACGCGATGCGGGAGAAGATCCTCGAAATCCGGTAGCCCATCCGCACCGGCCTCCGCCGCGCCGCGAACCGGTCCGACAGGGACCACGGACTGCCTCACCCCAAGGCCGCCACCAGGTCCTTCGCCAGTTCCGGGGCGTCGACCCGCTCGACCGCCACCGCATCGCAGCCGACCCACGCGGCGGCCTCCCGCAGGGCCCGGGCCACCGCCGACACCGCCTTCGGGCCGTCCAGCGTCACCTGTCGGGCGACCAGGGTCCCGCCTTCCCGTGCCGGGTCCACCCGGCCGACCAGGCGCCCCCCGGCGAGGACCGGCATGGCGAAGTAGCCGTGGACCCGCTTCTGCTTCGGCACGTACGCCTCCAGACGGTGGGTGAAGTTGAAGATCCGCTCCGTCCGGGCCCGTTCCCAGATCAGTGAGTCGAACGGGGAGAGCAATGTCGTGCGGTGCCGGCCGCGCGGCTCCGTGGCGAGCGCCGCCGGGTCCGCCCAGGCGGGTTTCCCCCAGCCCGCCACTGTCACCGGCACCAGGCCCGAGGCCTCGACCACCGCGTCGAACTGCTCGCCCTTGATCCGGTGGTAGTCGGCGATGTCCGCGCGGGTGCCCACGCCGAGCGCTTCGCCGGCCTGCCGCACCAGCCGCCGCACGCATTCGGCATCGGCCAGGTCGTCGTGGAGCAGCGCCTGCGGGACCGCCCGCTCGGCCAGGTCGTAGACCCGCTTCCAGCCGCGCCGCTCGACGACCACCACCTCGCCGTACATCAGCGCCCGCTCGACGGCGATCTTGGCGTCGGACCAGTCCCACCACTCGCCCTTGTTCTTCGCGCCGCCCAGTTCGGTCGCCGTCTGCGGTCCTTCGGCCCGCAGCTGGTCGATCACCTTGCCGTACGCGCCGGCCGACAGCTCGTGGCCCCAGTGCGGGCGGTCGCGGTAGGCGCGCCGACGGAAGGCGAAGTGCGGCCATTCCTCCACGGGCAGGACACAGGCGGCGTGCGACCAGTACTCGAAGGCGTGCGTCCCCGTCCAGTACGCGTCCTCCACCGTCGTCCGGCCGACGGCCCCGAGGCGCGCGTACGGGATGAGCTCGTGGGAGCGGGCAAGGACCGAAATGGTGTCCAGCTGGACCTGGCCGAGGGACCGGAGGACCCCGCGCACCCCGGCCCTGCGGTCGGGGGCGCCCAGGAAGCCCTGGGCGCGCAGCGCGATCCTGCGGGCTTCGTCGGCGGACAGTTCGGCGGCGGGGCGCGGCGCAGTCGTCATGGACGGCACCCTAGGCCCCGGTACTGACAGCGGGCCCCGCCCCGGCCTCAGGCGGCACCGGTCGGCAGGTCGCGGGCGGGGAGGTACGGCAGGGGGCTGGGCAGGCCGAAGTCCGAGGGGAGCAGGGAGCCGACCCAGCCGTCCCGGAGGATGCCCTTGTTGGGGAGTCCGGCGCGCTGGACGCCCTCCAGGGCGAAGCCCAGCCGCTCGGCCACCGCCCGCGAGGCCGTGTTGCCGACCTCGGCGCGCCAGACCAGCCGGACGCAGCCGAGGCCGGTGAAGGCCCAGTGGGCCAGGGCGCGCACGGCCTCGGTCATGTAGCCGTGGCCCCGCTGCTCGGGCGCCATCCAGAAGCCGATCTCCCAGACCCCGGTGTCGCGGGCGTGAAGGCCGGTCGCAGCGAAGAGCGGGCCGCCCTCCAGCGGTTCCACGGCGAAGGTGTACTCGGTGTCGTCCCGCCAGCCGTCCGGGACCAGGCGCTGGAGGAAGAAGGCGGCGTCCTCGTGGCGGTACGGGGAGGGCACGACGGTCCACCGCTGGATGGTGGGGTCCTGGCAGATCTCGTACACCCTGTCGACGTCCTCGGGAACGAAGGTGCGGAGTCGCAGGCGGTCGGTGCTGAGGGTGATGGGTTCCATGTCGGGATTGTGGTGACCGGACGGGCTCGAAGCGAACACTTTTCGGATGAGGCGGCACCTTCCGCCCACCTTGCGCGTTCTCTTCTACGGGCGGACGTGCGGCTTCGGCACTGCGGGCCTCCCAGTGCAAGGGCGGTCTCGCTTACGATGGCCGTTGCGGTGGGGACCACCTGCCGTGCCCGCGCTCGCGTCCATCACAAGACCCAGTGCCAGGCCCGACCGGCAAGGAGACCAGCCTCAGTGTCCGTCTTCAACAAGCTCATGCGTGCAGGCGAAGGCAAGATCCTGCGCAAACTGCACCGCATCGCGGACCAGGTCAACTCCATCGAAGAGGACTTCGTCAACCTCTCCGACGCCGACCTGCGGGCGCTCACCGAGGAGTACAAGCAGCGGTACGCCGACGGCGAGAGCCTCGACGACCTGATGCCCGAGGCCTTCGCGACCGTTCGCGAGGCAGCCAAGCGCGTCCTCGGCCAGCGCCACTACGACGTCCAGCTGATGGGCGGCGCCGCGCTCCACCTCGGCCACGTCGCCGAGATGAAGACCGGTGAGGGCAAGACCCTCGTCGGCACGCTCCCGGCCTACCTCAACGCGCTCTCCGGCAAGGGCGTGCACCTGATCACGGTCAACGACTACCTGGCCGAGCGAGACTCCGAGCTCATGGGCCGGGTGCACAAGTTCCTCGGTCTGACCGTCGGCTGCATCCTGGCCAACATGACGCCGGCCCAGCGCCGCGAGCAGTACAACTGCGACATCACCTACGGCACGAACAACGAGTTCGGCTTCGACTACCTGCGCGACAACATGGCCTGGTCCAAGGACGAGCTCGTCCAGCGCGGCCACAACTTCGCCTGTGTCGACGAGGTCGACTCCATCCTCGTCGACGAGGCCCGTACGCCGCTGATCATCTCCGGTCCCGCCGACCAGGCGACCAAGTGGTACGGCGACTTCGCCAAGCTGGTGACCCGCCTGACCCAGGGCGAGCCGGGCAACCCGCTCAAGGGCATCGAGGAGACCGGCGACTACGAGGTCGACGAGAAGAAGCGCACCGTCGCCATCCACGAGGCGGGCGTCGCCAAGGTCGAGGACTGGCTGGGCATCGACAACCTCTACGAGTCGGTGAACACCCCGCTCGTCGGTTACCTGAACAACGCCATCAAGGCGAAGGAGCTGTTCAAGAAGGACAAGGACTACGTCGTCATGGACGGCGAAGTCATGATCGTCGACGAGCACACCGGCCGCATCCTCGCCGGTCGCCGCTACAACGAGGGCATGCACCAGGCGATCGAGGCGAAGGAGGGGGTGCCGATCAAGGACGAGAACCAGACCCTCGCCACGATCACCCTGCAGAACTTCTTCCGCCTCTACAACAAGCTCTCCGGCATGACCGGCACGGCCATGACCGAGGCCGCCGAGTTCCACCAGATCTACAAGCTCGGCGTCGTCCCGATCCCGACGAACAGGCCGATGCAGCGCAAGGACCAGTCCGACCTGATCTACCGGACCGAGGTCGCCAAGTTCGCCGCCGTCGTCGACGACATCGCGGAGAAGCACGAGAAGGGCCAGCCGGTCCTCGTCGGCACGACCTCCGTCGAGAAGTCCGAGTACCTCTCGCAGCAGCTCGCCAAGCGTGGCGTTCCGCACGAGGTCCTCAACGCCAAGCACCACGAGCGCGAGGCCACGATCGTCGCCCAGGCCGGCCGCCGCGGTGCCGTCACCGTCGCCACCAACATGGCCGGCCGTGGTACGGACATCAAGCTCGGCGGCAACCCGGACGACCTCGCCGAGGCCGAGCTGCGCCAGGCGGGTCTGGACCCGGTGGAGCACGTCGAGGAGTGGGCCGCTGCCCTTCCCGCCGCCATGGAGCGCGCCGAGAAGGCCGTGAAGGCGGAGTTCGAAGAGGTCAAGGACCTCGGCGGGCTGTACGTCCTCGGCACCGAGCGTCACGAGTCGCGCCGCATCGACAACCAGCTCCGTGGTCGTTCCGGCCGTCAGGGCGACCCCGGCGAGTCCCGTTTCTACCTCTCGCTCGGCGACGACCTGATGCGCCTGTTCAAGGCGCAGATGGTCGAGCGCGTGATGGCCATGGCCAACGTCCCGGACGACGTGCCGATCGAGAACAAGATGGTCACCCGCGCCATCGCTTCCGCCCAGTCCCAGGTCGAGACCCAGAACTTCGAGACGCGCAAGAACGTCCTGAAGTACGACGAGGTCCTCAACCGGCAGCGCGAGGTCATTTACGGCGAGCGGCGCCGCGTCCTGGAGGGCGAGGACCTGCACGAGCAGGTCCGCCACTTCATGGACGACACGATCGACGACTACATCCGCCAGGAGACCGCCGAGGGCTTCGCGGAGGAGTGGGACCTCGACCGCCTGTGGAACGCCTTCAAGCAGCTCTACCCGGTGAAGGTCACCGTGGAGGAGCTGGAGGACGCGGCCGGGGACCGGGCGGGGATCACCGCCGAGTTCATCGCCGAGTCCATCAAGGACGACATCCACGAGCAGTACGAGGCGCGCGAGGCGCAGCTCGGCCCGGACATCATGCGTGAGCTGGAGCGGCGTGTGGTCCTCTCCGTCCTGGACCGCAAGTGGCGCGAGCACCTCTACGAGATGGACTACCTCCAGGAGGGCATCGGCCTGCGCGCGATGGCGCAGAAGGACCCGCTGGTCGAGTACCAGCGCGAGGGCTTCGACATGTTCACCGCCATGATGGAGGGCATCAAGGAGGAGTCCGTCGGCTACCTGTTCAACCTGGAGGTCCAGGTCGAGCAGCAGGTCGAGGAGGTCCCGGTGCAGGCGGGTGCTCCGTCGCTCGCCAAGGAGGACGCGCCCCGTGACGCCGTGCCGGGCAACGGGCGCCCGGAGATCCGCGCCAAGGGGCTCGAAGCCCCGCAGCGGCCGGACCGGCTGCACTTCTCGGCGCCGACCGTGGACGGCGACGGCGGTGTCGTCGAGGGCGACTTCGCCTCCGAGGACGGCATGACCCGCGCGGAGCGGCGCAAGGCGCAGAAGAACGCGAGCGGCGGGCGTCGCCGCAAGAAGTGACCTTCTGAGCAGTGCGGAGGGGCCGGTCGCCCGAGGGGGCGGCCGGCCCCTCCGTCATGGCTGGCGGGCGGTGCCGTCGAGTCCGTCGAGTTCCACTGCGGCGCAGCGCCAGCGCTGGTCGTCGCCGCGCTCCAGGCGGAACGCCATGGCCCGCACCCGGGCTCCGGTGGTGATGGTCGCGAAGGCCTCGACGACCGATCGCGGGGAGTGCACCTGTACCGAGCAGCGGCGCAGGGCCGGGCGGGGGCCGGGGGAGCGCAGGGGCGTGTGCGGCGCGAGGCGGACCAACTGCTCGTAGGCGGCGCCGACGGTGTGGCCGAGCATCCAGTGGACGGGCCGCTCACCGCTGAGCACGGCGAGCAGGCGCTCGGCGAAGACGGTGTGCGGGAGGAGCGTGCGGGGGGCGGTGCGGCGCGGGCCGCCCTGGGCCGGGCCGTGGGGACGGGGGCCCGCCGTGCCGCGGGGGCGGGTGCCGGCCGGGCCGCCGGGGGCCGTGCGGGGGCGTGGGGTGGGTGAGGGGGTGCTGGTCAGCGTGGTGTTCATGGCGGACCCCTGTCGTTCCGTGAGCGAGCGGTACCAGTCGGTAACTTGACCTGGGGATCTTGTACGGGCGAATCCCGTGGGCCCGCAAGCGCCCTTCCGGGCGGGGCGCTCCGAAAGGCGGATCACCTATCAGGGTGACGCCGGGGGACAGCGGGTCTCCGGCGGCCCGGAGGGCGCCCTCCGGCGGTGGACGCGTGGTGCGTTCGCCCGGCCACCCCGAAGGGGGACTCCGCACGTATCCTGAGGGCCTCTCCGACTACGAAAGCGGCCAGCCATGCGCGTCTACGTCCCCCTGACCCTTCCCGGTCTCGCACAGGCGCACAAGGCGGGCGAGCTGGGCCCTGGCCCGCTGACCGCCTACGCCGTCACGCCCGCGCTGCGCGAGTGGTACGTCTCCGACGACATCGAGGAGCTGGAGTACGCGGCGCTCAGCCGGGCCGCTTCCGCCTCCCTGCGCCTCCTCGCCGAGGACCCCGAGGCGCCCCGGCGGCGGATCGTGGTCGCCGTGGACGTGGCCGACAAGGACGCCGTCGTCGACCCCGACCGCGGGCTCGACGCCGCTTCCATCGGTGAGGTGCGGATCGCCGGTGCCGTTCCGCTGGCCAAGGCGGCGGCGGTGCACGCCGACGCGGAGGACGCCGACGAGGACGTCACCGCCGCGGCGCGTGCGCTCGGTGCGGCGGACCGGGGCGACGACGACGCGCAGTTCGTCGTGGACGGGGCCGAGGACCACGAGCTGCTCTGGTTCGGGGTGCAGGAGATCCCGACGCTGCTCGGCTGACCGCCCCGCGGCGGTCGCGGACTCTTCGCCGCCGGTGGGGCCGGGTACTTTCTTTCCATGGGGAAGCACGGGAAGCACCTGGTCTGGGACTGGAACGGCACACTGCTCGACGACATCGGTGCGGTGATCGGGGCGACGAACGCGGCCTTCGCAGAGCTCGGACTCGCGTCGATCACCCTGGAGCGCTACCGCGAGCTGTACACCGTGCCGGTGCCGAAGTTCTACGAGCGGCTGATGGGCCGGCTGCCGACCGAGGAGGAGTGGGCCGTCATGGACGACGTCTTCCACCGGCACTACTGGGAGCGGGCCGAGTCGTGTGGTCTCACCGCCGGTGCGGCCGAGCTGCTCGCGGTGCGACAGGCGTCCGGACTCACGCAGTCGCTGCTCTCGCTCGCACCCCATGCCCACCTCGTGCCGCTCGTGCAGAGGCACGGAATCGCGGAACGGTTCGTCCGGATGGACGGCCGCGTCGACACCTCGACCGACGGGAAGTCCGGGCACATGGTGCGGCACCTCGCCGCGCTGCGGGTCCCCTCGGAGCGCGTGGTCGTCATCGGCGACGCCGCCGACGACGCGGTGGCGGCGGCCCACGTGGGTGCACGGGCGGTGCTGTACACCGGGGGGTCGCACAGTCGGGCGTCGTTGGAGAGGGTCGGGGCGCCGGTGGTGGACTCCCTGGAAGAGGCGGTCGCCGTCGCCGAGGAGCTGGTGTAGCGGTCCGACGCGGTGCCCCGGCCGCGGCCGGGGTGCGTCCCGGACCGCGGCGTGCCCGCTCTGGACCCGGGCGGGGGCGTGGTGCCGCCGTGCGTCAGGCCTTGGCGCGCAGGACCTTCAGGAACTCGCGCATCCAGGTGGGGTGGTCCGGCCAGGCCCGGGAGGAGACCAGGAGGCCGTCCACCACGGCCGCGCTGTCCTGGAAGGTCGCCCCCGCCACCTGCATGTCGATCTCCAGGGCCGGATAGGCGGTGACCCGGCGGCCCTCCAGGCCGCCGACCGCCGCCGTCAGGAGCGGGCCGTGGCAGATCTGGGCCACCGGCTTGTCGGCGTCGAAGAACGCCTTGAGGATCTTGCGGAGCTCCGGGTCGTTGCGCAGGTACTCCGGCGCGCGTCCGCCGGGGATCACCACGGCCACGTACGCGCCCGGATCCACCTCGGAGAAGGCCAGGTCGGCGGGCCAGGTGTAGCCGGGCTTCTCCGTGTACGTGTCGTAGCCCGGCTCGAAGTCGTGGACGACGAAGCGGAGCGTCTTGCGCGCCGGGGCCGCGATGTCGACCTCGTACCCCTCCTCCAGAAGCCGCTGGTACGGGTACATCACCTCCAGCGACTCCGCCGCGTCACCGGTCACGATCAGGATCTTCGCCATGGCTCTCCCAGATCACAGAGGGTCGGTCTGCCGTACTCGGGTCCACGCTGCCGTCCCCGGCGTGCTTTGCCAAGAGGACACGTGTCGCTGTCCATAACGTCAAACTTCGCCCGCTCTTTTGTACGCATACGGCTCATGACGGTTCGGGGGTCCGGGGCGATAGGCTTTTCCCGTGATCAGCGCGATACGCCAGGGGGGCAGTGAAGCCCCCGGCTGCCGCCCGGCCCGCGACAGCGGCCGGGCCGACCGTGCGTCCGCCGATCCCCTCCGTCCGGGTGCGCCGCGTTCCGTGGCCGATAAAGACCCGGGCATCTCTCATCCGGGCATAGCGTCGAGGTCGACCGGAATCCCCGCGTCGTGGCGTTGTGCCCTTTCTTCCACCGACGTCACGCAACGGCGCGCGACAGGAGTCAGAGGACATGCAGACCAAGCTGGACGAAGCAAAGGCCGAGCTGCTCGAACGGGCCGCTCGGGTAGCTGAGCACAGCCCGGTCGGGGGGCGACTTCCGACGGGCCCGGAGGGCGCGGAGGAACGTCCTGACCGGGACACCGTGCTCGACTACCTCCAGCGCTACTACCTGCACACCGCGCCGGAGGACCTCGACGACCGGGACCCGGTCGACGTGTTCGGCGCCGCGCTCTCTCACTACCGCCTCGCGGAGAACCGCCCGCAGGGCACCGCGAACGTGCGCGTCCACACCCCGACGGTGGAGGAGAACGGCTGGACCAGCAGCCACTCCGTCGTCGAGGTCGTCACCGACGACATGCCCTTCCTCGTCGACTCGGTGACCAACGAGCTCTCCCGCCAGGGCCGCGGCATCCACGTCGTGATCCATCCGCAGGTCCTCGTCCGCCGGGACGTCACCGGAAAGCTCATCGAGGTCCTGGCGGCCCAGATCCACGGCGAGCTGCCGCACGACGCCCTCACCGAGTCCTGGATCCACGTCGAGATCGACCGCGAGACCGACCGCGCCGACCTCAAGCAGATCACCAGCGACCTGCTGCGCGTGTTGTCCGACGTCCGCGAGACGGTCGAGGACTGGGAGAAGATGCGCGATGCCGCCCTGCGCATCGCCGACGGGCTGCCCTCCGAGCCCACCGCCTCCGACCTGCGGCCGACCGAGGTGGAGGAGGCCCGCGAGCTGCTGCGCTGGCTCGCCGACGACCACTTCACCTTCCTCGGTTACCGAGAGTACGAGCTGGTCAACGGCGACGCCCTCTCCGCCGTCCCCGGTACCGGCCTCGGCATCCTGCGCTCCGACCCCCAGCACGGCGCCGATGACGAGGGCCACCACGCCCACCCCGTCTCGCCGTCCTTCAGCAGGCTGCCCGCCGACGCCCGCGCCAAGGCGCGCGAGCACAAGCTGCTGATCCTGACGAAGGCCAACAGCCGGGCGACCGTGCACCGCCCCTCCTACCTCGACTACGTCGGGGTGAAGAAGTTCGACGCCGAGGGCAACGTCATCGGCGAGCGGCGCTTCCTCGGCCTCTTCTCCTCCGCCGCCTACACGGAGTCCGTCCGCCGGGTCCCCGTGGTCAAGCGCAAGGTCCAGGAGGTCCTGGAGGGTGCCGGCTTCTCGCCCAACAGCCACGACGGCCGCGACCTGCTCCAGATCCTGGAGACGTACCCGCGCGACGAGCTCTTCCAGACCCCGGTCGACCAGCTGCAGTCCGTCGTCACCAGCGTCCTCTACCTCCAGGAGCGGCGCCGGCTGCGCCTCTACCTGCGCCAGGACGAGTACGGCCGCTACTACTCGGCCCTCGTCTACCTGCCGCGCGACCGCTACACGACCCGCGTCCGGCTGCGGATCATCGACATCCTGAAGGAGGAGCTCGACGGCACCAGCGTCGACTTCACCGCCTGGAACACCGAGTCGATCCTGTCCCGCCTGCACTTCGTCGTCCGCGTCAAGCCCGGCACCGAGCTGGCGAAGCTCACCGATGCCGACGTCGACCGCATCGAGTCCCGGCTGGTCGAAGCCGCCCGCTCCTGGGCCGACGGCTTCAGCGAGGCGCTCAACGCCGAGTTCGGCGAAGAGCGCGCCGCCGAGCTGCTCCGCCGCTACGGCACCGCCTTCTCCGAGGGTTACAAGGCCGACCACTCGCCGCGCGCCGCCGTCGCCGACCTGGTCCGCATGGAGGCCCTCACGGCCAGCGGCAAGGACTTCGCGCTCTCCCTCTACGAGCCCGTCGCCGCAGGCCCCGGAGAGCGCCGCTTCAAGATCTACAAGACGGGCGACCAGATCTCGCTCTCCGCCGTCCTGCCGGTCCTCAACCGGCTCGGCGTCGAGGTCACCGACGAACGTCCGTACGAGCTGCGCTGCGCCGACCGCACCCACGCCTGGATCTACGACTTCGGCCTGCGGATGCCGGCCTCCTCCGGCAGCGGCGGCGACTACCTCGGCGACGACGCCCGTGAGCGCTTCCAGGAGGCCTTCGCCGCCACCTGGACCGGCGCGGCGGAGAACGACAACTTCAACTCGCTCGTCCTGTCCGCCGGGCTCACCTGGCGCGAGGCGATGGTGCTGCGCGCCTACGCCAAGTACCTCCGGCAGGCTGGTGCCACCTTCAGCCAGGACTACATGGAGGACACCCTCCGCAACAACGTCCACACCACCCGGCTGCTCGTCTCCCTCTTCGAGGCCCGGATGGCGCCGGAGCGCCAGCGCGCCGGAACCGAGCTGACCGACGGCATCCTGGAGGAGCTGGACGGTGCCCTCGACCAGGTCGCGAGCCTGGACGAGGACCGGATCCTGCGGTCCTTCCTCACCGTCATCAAGGCCACCCTGCGGACGAACTTCTTCCAGGCCGCGGCGGACGGCCGCCCGCACTCCTACGTGTCGATGAAGTTCGACCCGCAGGCCATCCCCGACCTGCCGGCCCCGCGCCCGGCCTTCGAGATCTGGGTGTACTCCCCGCGCGTCGAGGGCGTCCACCTGCGCTTCGGCAAGGTCGCCCGAGGCGGCCTGCGCTGGTCCGACCGCCGGGAGGACTTCCGCACGGAGATCCTCGGCCTGGTCAAGGCCCAGATGGTGAAGAACACCGTCATCGTGCCGGTCGGCGCCAAGGGCGGCTTCGTCGCCAAGCAGCTGCCGGACCCGTCCGTGGACCGCGACGCCTGGCTGGCCGAAGGCATCGCCTCCTACAAGACCTTCATCTCGGCGCTCCTCGACATCACCGACAACCTGGTCGCGGGCGAGGTCGTGCCGCCGGCGGACGTGGTCCGCCACGACGAGGACGACACCTACCTCGTGGTCGCGGCCGACAAGGGCACCGCGACCTTCTCCGACATCGCCAACGGGGTCGCGGAGTCGTACGGCTTCTGGCTCGGCGACGCCTTCGCCTCCGGCGGTTCCGCGGGCTACGACCACAAGGGCATGGGCATCACGGCCCGCGGCGCCTGGGAGTCCGTGAAGCGGCACTTCCGCGAGTTGGGCCACGACACCCAGACCGAGGACTTCACGGTCGTCGGCGTCGGCGACATGTCCGGTGACGTCTTCGGCAACGGCATGCTGCTCTCCGAGCACATCCGCCTGGTCGCGGCCTTCGACCACCGCCACATCTTCATCGACCCGAACCCGGACGCGGCCGTCTCCTACGCCGAGCGCCGCAGGCTCTTCGACCTGCCGCGTTCGTCCTGGGCCGACTACAACACCGAGCTGCTCTCCGCCGGCGGCGGCATCCACCCCCGCTCCGCCAAGTCCATCCCGGTCAACGCGCCGATGCGGGCCGTGCTCGGCATCGAGGACGGCGTCACCAAGCTGACCCCGGCCGAGCTGATGAAGGCCATCCTGCAGGCCCCCGTCGACCTGCTGTGGAACGGCGGCATCGGCACGTACGTGAAGTCCTCGGCGGAGTCCAACCCCGACGTCGGCGACAAGGCCAACGACGCCATCCGCGTCGACGGCCAGAACGTCCGCGCCCAGGTCATCGGCGAGGGCGGCAACCTCGGCGCCACCCAGTTGGGCCGCATCGAGTTCGCCCGCAGCGGCGGCCCCGAAGGCCTGGGCGGCAAGGTCAACACCGACGCCATCGACAACAGCGCCGGCGTCGACACCTCCGACCACGAGGTCAACATCAAGATCCTGCTCAACGGGCTCGTCGCCGAGGGCGACATGACCGTCAAGCAGCGCAACAAGATCCTCGCGGAGATGACGGACGAGGTCGGCCGGCTCGTCCTGCGCAACAACTACGCGCAGAACACCGCCCTCGCCAACGCCGTCGCCCAGTCGCCGTCCCTGCTCCACGCCCACCAGCGGTTCATGCGCCGCCTGGGCCGCGACGGCGACCTCGACCGCGCCCTGGAGTTCCTGCCCAACGACCGGCAGATCCGCGAGCTCCTCAACAACGGCCGGGGCCTGAGCCAGCCCGAGCTCGCCGTCCTCCTCGCGTACACCAAGATCACGGTGGCCGAGGAGCTGATCGGCACCGGGCTCCCGGACGACCCGTACCTGCGCGGGCTGCTCCACGCGTACTTCCCGTCGCTGCTGAGCGAGAAGTTCCCGGATGCCGTCGACGGCCACGCCCTGCGCCGCGAGATCATCACGACCGTCCTGGTCAACGACACCGTCAACACCGGTGGCTCGACCTTCCTGCACCGCCTCCGCGAGGAGACCGGCGCATCGATCGAGGAGATCGTCCGCGCGCAGACCGCCGCCCGGGCCGTCTTCCGCCTCGGCCGGGTCTGGGACGCCGTCGAGTCCCTCGACAACCGGGTGCCGGCCGACGTCCAGACCCGGATGCGGCTGCACTCCCGCCGGCTGGTCGAGCGCGGCACCCGCTGGCTGCTCAACAACCGGCCGCAGCCGCTCCAGCTCACCGAGACCATCGAGTTCTTCGCCGAGCGCGTCGAAGAGGTCTGGACCCGGCTCCCGGAGCTGCTGCGCGGCTCGGACCTGGAGTGGTACCAGTCGATCCTGGCGGAGCTGACCGAGGTCGGCGTGCCGGAGGAGCTCGCCATGCGGGTCGCCGGCTTCTCCTCCGCCTTCCCGATCCTCGACGTCGTCGCGATCGCGGACCGTGCGGGCAAGGAGCCGCTCGCCGTCGCCGAGGTCTACTACGACCTGGCCGACCGGCTGCGGATCACCGACCTGATGGACCGGATCATCGAGCTTCCGCGCAGCGACCGGTGGCAGTCGATGGCCCGTGCCTCGATCCGCGAGGACCTCTTCGCGGCACACGCGGCCCTGACCGCCGAGGTCCTGACGGTCGGCAACGGCACGACCAGCCCCGAGGAGCGGTTCAAGGCCTGGGAGGAGAAGAACGCGGCGATCCTGGGCCGCGCGCGGACGACCCTGGAGGAGATCCAGGGCTCGGACACCTTCGACCTGGCGAACCTGTCCGTGGCGATGCGAACGATGCGGACGCTGCTCCGTTCGCACGGCTGATGCGTTCATGAGGGAGGGCCCCGCCGGAGTTCCGGCGGGGCCCTCCTGCACGTCCGGGCCGAACGGGAGCGGCGGTGCGTGCCCCTGGCATTGCGGCCCCTCAGGCCCCCGCGGGGACGGCGGCCGTCGAGGTCCACAGCCGGCGGGCGGCCAGCAGGGCCGCCGCGAGCAGCAGGCCGTTGCGCAGCACCATGACGGCCAGGCCGGGGACGGTGCCGGCGATGACCTCGGCGTACAGGACGGGGTAGGCGAGCGAGCTCAGCGCGGCTGCCGGGAGGAGGAGCAGGGCCACCGGGCGCATCGCGGTCGCGCGGGAGGTCAGACAGACGGCGGCGAGTCCGAGCAGCCAGATCAGGTACTGGGGGCTGATCACCCGACTGGTCACGGTGAAGAGCAGGACGGCGGTCAGGGCCGCGTCGAGCGGGGTGGCAGGGCTCCAGCGGCGGGCCTGGAGCCGCCACAGGAGCAGCCAGCCGAAGGCGATGACGGTGAGCAGCAGGGCGAGGTGTCCGAGGGTGGAGACGTACGGCCCGACGTACTCGACGGATCCGTAGCGGAACTCGACCCCGCCCGGCCAGGCGCCGGCGGCCCGGGCCAGGGCGAGTGCCGTGCCGCCCAGGGACTCGATCTGGACGCCCCGGTCGCCCTGTTGGCGGAGGAAGCCCAGGGAGTCGGAGAAGAAGAGCGCGAGGGTGGCGAGGAGCGCGAGGGCGGCGACGGCAGCGGCGGTCCAGGCCTCGCGGGTGGTGCGACCGCGCGGCGTGCCGATCAGGGCGAGCGCCGGCCACACCTTGACCATCGCGCCGATCCCGGCCAGTGCCCCGCCGAGCTGGTGGGCGGCGGGGGACCGGGCGCCGATGGCCAGCAGGGCGAGCACGGCGAGGGCGGTGGTCTGGACGTCGTACCGGGCGAGCGGCAGGTGCAGGAGGAGCGGGAGGCCGCAGACCCAGATCCAGGCGCCGTGGGTGGCGCGGGCGGCATCGGCGTGGGCGAGGGCGAGGGCGACGACCGCGTCGGCGAGGAGGGCGAGGGCGACGAAGGCCTGGAAGTAGGTGAGCCAGGGGAGGAGGCCCGGCGACATGATCACGAGTCCTGCGCCGGGAGGGTACTGCCAGGTGACGTCGCCGGAGGGGAAGGTGCCGTCGGCGAACCCTCCGTACCAGTGCTCGTACAGGGCGATCTCGCCGCTCACCCCGCCGATGCCGAGGTCGTCGCGGACGAGGAGGAGGAGCATGCCGACCCGGGTGAGGAGCCAGACGGCGGCGAGGGCGAGGGCGGGGCCCCGGCTGACCGTGACGAAGGTGGCGGAGGTGAAGGTCTCCGATTCGAAGGGGGACCGGGTGAGGGCGGGAGGGCCGCCCTCGGGCCGCGAGGGGGTGGCGGGGGTGCCCCGGGGGTCGGGCGTCCGGGACGGGTCGGGGCGGGGGTGATCGAGAGGCGGGTGATCGTTCGTCACCCCACCGCACTTTAGCCGTCGATGTCCCATTTGTTCGTTTACTTGCTCCTCGGTCTGGCCGTGAACTCCTCGTACGCCGCCACCACCTGCTCCGCCGGCCCGTCCATCCGCAGCGTTCCCTCCTCCAGCCACAGTGCGCGGTCGCAGGCCTCCGTGACCGTCGTGTTCGAGTGGCTGACCAGGAAGACCGTCCCCGCCTCGGCCCGCAGTTCGTCGATCCGTCGCCGGCTGCGGCGGCGGAAGCGTGCGTCACCGGTCGACAGGGCCTCGTCGATGAGCAGCACCTCGTGGCTCTTGGCCGTGGCGATGGAGAACCGCAGTCGGGCGCCCATGCCGGAGGAGTAGGTCCGCATCGGGCGCGAGGTCGCCTCGTCCTTCTCGTTGATGCCGGAGAAGTCGACGATCCCCTCGTAGCGCGCCTCGATCTCCGCGCGGCTCATGCCCAGGGCGAGGCCGCCCAGGATCACGTTCCGCTCGCCGGTCAGATCCTCCATCAGGGCCGCGTTGACGCCGAGGAGGGAGGGTTGCCCCTGGGTGAAGATCCGGCCCCGCGCCACGGGCAGGAGGCCCGCGACGGCCTTGAGGAGGCTGGATTTCCCTGATCCGTTCGAACCGATCAGGCCGATCGCCTCGCCCCGGCGCGCGACGAAGCTGACGCCCCGCACGGCGTGGACCCGGTGGCCGTCAGGTGTCGTGCGGCGGTGCAGCATCCGGCCGATCGCCGCGGTGGCGCCGCCCCGACCGCCGGGGCGTCCGCCGCGGACGGCGTACGTGATGTGGACTCCGTCGGCCACGACGGTCGGAGTTCCCGGTGCGTCAGCCACGGCCGTAGGTCTCCTCCGCCTTCCAGAACCAGATGAAGCCGCCTCCGAAGGAGAGCAGGGCCCAGCCGGCGGCGAGCGCCCATGCGTGGGGAGGCAGCTGGGCCGCCGTGTGGCTCTCGATGAGGGCGAAGCGCATGAGGTCGATGTAGACCGCCGCGGGATTGCACTGGAGGGCCAGCACCACGGCGTCCGGGAAGCGCCCGCCGGTCGCCAGGTTCTGGATCGACCACATCGCGCCCGAGGCGTACATCCAGGTGCGGAGCGCGAACGGCATCAGTTGGCTGATGTCCGGGGTGCGGGCCGCGAGCCGGGCGAGGACCAGCGCCGTGCCCGTGTTGAACAGTGTCTGGCAGAGGAGCGCGGGAACGGCGAGCAACCAGCTCCCGGTGGGGAACTCGCCGAGGCAGGCCAGGATCATGACGAGCGCGGCGAGCGAGAACAGCAGTTGCTGGAGTTGCTGGAGCGCGAGCGAGATCGGCAGGCTCGCGCGCGGGAAGTGCAGGGCGCGCACCAGTCCCAGGTTGCCGCTGATCGCCCGGGTGCCGGCCAGGGCCGTGTTGGAGGTGAAGGTCCACACGAAGATGCCGGTCATGAGGAAGGGGACGTAGTCGGGCACGCCGCTCTTCGCGTCCATCAGGACGCCGAAGATCACGTAGTAGACGGCCGCGTTGAGGAGCGGGGTCATCACCTGCCAGACCTGGCCGAGCCTGGCCTGGCTGAACTGTGCGGTCAGGCGGGCCGTCGCGAAGGCGGTGACGAAGTCGCGGCGGGACCAGAGCTGTCGCACGTAGGTGGGGAGCGGGGGGCGGGCACCGCTGACGCTCAGGCCGTGCCGGCGGGCGAGGGCGCCCAGGTCCTCCGCGGGGGCGGTCGGTGTCCCTTGTGCGGCAGGCGCCGGGGCCGGTGCGGCGGGGGGCAGGGTCGTGGTCACGGGCGGGCGCTTTCGGTGAAGGGGCGCGCATGCGGGGTGCATGTGCCGTGGTCGATGGAACGGGTCCGTATCGTCGCTACGGGGAGACTAAAGCGATTCTGCGTCGGGACGCAACCGTATCGTCGTGACGTTGCCCTTGGTTAGGATGCCGTCCATGACCGAGCCGACCCCCCGCCGTGCCCCCGCCGGAGCCGCCGTACTCCGTGAGGACGTGACCGAGGCCATCCGCGCCGCCGTCTTCGAGGAACTCGCGGCCGTCGGGTTCGCCCGGATGTCCATCGAGGGCATCGCGCGCCGGGCAGGAGTCGGCAAGACCGCCGTCTACCGGCGCTGGAAGTCCAAGCTCGCCCTGGTCCTCGACCTCGTCGGAGCCTTCGCCGCCCAGGGCCTCCCGGCTCCCGCCAGCGGCTCCCTGTACGGGGACGTGCGCGCCCTCCTCGAAGTGGCCTCGCACGCCCTCCGCCACCCGGTCGCCTCACAGGTCATCCCCGACCTGCTCGTCGAGGCCGCCCGACAGCCCGAGATCGCCGAGACCGTCCGGGCCGTGCTGCTCGACGGCCAGCAGGGCGTCATGACCCAGATCGTCCGCGAGGCCGTCGCACGCGGTGAACTCCCGACCGGTACGGACCCCGGCCGGGCACTCGACCTGGTCGTCGGACCGCTCTACTGGCGCCTGGTCGTCGTCCGCGCCCCGCTGCCGGCCGGGTACGTCGACGAGCTCGCGCGTGCGGCGGTCGCCGCGCTCACGGCCTGACCCCGGGGCCTACTTCACCGCACCCGCCATCACCCCGGACGCGAACTGCCGCTGGAACGCGAAGAAGACCACCAGCGGCACCACCATCGACACGAACGCCCCCGGCGCCAGCACGTCCACGTTGTTGCCGAACTGGCGCACCTGCTGCTGCAGGGCCACGGTGATCGGCGGGGACTGGGAATCCGCGAAGACCAGTGCGATCAGCATGTCGTTCCAGACCCACAAGAACTGGAAGATCCCCAGCGAGGCGATCGCCGGACCGCCGAGCGGCAGCACCACCCGGGTGAAGAGGCGCACCTCGCCCGCCCCGTCGAGCCGGGCCGCCTCCAGGAGCTCGCGCGGGATCTCCGCGAAGAAGTTCCGCAGCAGGAAGACCGCGAACGGCAGGCCGAAGGCCGTGTGGAAGAGGACGACCCCCGCGGTCGTCTCGAAGAGCCCGACCGCACCGAAGAGCTTCGACACCGGAACCAGGGCGACCTGCACCGGGACCACGAGGAGCGCGACCACCCCCAGGAACCACCAGTCCCGGCCGGGGAACTCCAGCCAGGCGAAGGCGTACCCGGCGAGCGAGCCGAGGACGAGCACGAGGAGGGTGGCCGGGACGGTGATCAGGACGGTGGAGAGGAGGGATCCGGTGATCGTGTCGTTCGCGAGGAGGCGGCCGTAGTTCTCGGTGGTCAGCTGGGCCGGGGAGGTGAGCACCCGCCACCAGCCGCTCGCTGCGATGTCGGAGGGCGAACGGAGCGAGGACAGCAGGAGCCCGACCGTCGGCAGCAGCCAGAACAGGCCGACGAGGACCAGGAAGACCCGTACGGCGCCGGACGCGGCCCCGGAGGCGAGCCGGGCCGCGAGTCGGGTGGCGGGGTGGACCGCGAGCCGGGTGGCGGGGCGGACCGTGCTCCCGGTGGTTCCCCCGGGGGCCTTCCCGGTGGCGGGCGGGGTCATCGGCGGGACTCCCTTCGGATGCGACGGACGTTGACCACCATCACCGGCAGCACGAGGAGGAGCAGGACGACCGCGATGGCCGAGCCGACCCCGAGGTCCGCGTCCGTGCCGAAGGACGAGCGGTACAACTGGAGCGCGAGCACGTTGGCGTCGTCCTGCGTCGAGCCGGGCGCGATCACGAAGACCAGGTCGAAGACCTTCAACACGTTGATCATCAGGGTGACGAGGACGACCACCAGGACCGGTGCCAGGAGCGGCACCGTGATCCGCCGGAAGACCTGCCATTCGTTCGCGCCGTCCATCCGCGCCGCTTCGAGCAGTTCCCGCGGCACGGCCGCGAGTCCGGCGCCGATCAGCACCATCGCGAACCCGGCCCACATCCACACGTACGCCCCGATCACGGCCGGGGTGACCAGCACGGGGCCGAGCCACTGCACGCCGTCGTACTGCTCCCGGAAGTTGCTCGCGGGCAGGCGGAGCACGGCCCCGTCGGCGCGGTCGGCCGGCAGGCTGAAGCTGCCGTCGGCCGCGGCCGTGGTCGTGGCGACGACCTTCCCGTCCCGTACCGCCTCGATCCGCAGGCCCTTCAACCCCAGCTCTCCCGGATCGACGACGTTCGGCTTCCCGCCGCCGCCCCGGGTGAAGTCCAACCAGGCCGTGCCGGTGACCTCGGCACCGGTGGCCGCATCCGCTGGCGCGTGCGCCGGGAGCGCTTCCGTCGGCATCCGTGCCGGCGCCACCCCGATCAACGGGATGCGGACGGGCACGCCCGCCCGGACCGGCTCCTCCGTGACGTACCCCCCGTCGCCGGCCTCCTCCAACGGGTGCACCGGCAGCGGCCGGGCCCCGGGGAAGCCGGAGGACTCGACGAAGGTGTCGTGGACCCCCACCCAGACGGCGTTGGCGACGCCCCGGTCCGGATCCTGCTCGTAGACCAGCCGGAAGATGATCCCGGCGGCGAGCATCGAGATGGCCATCGGCATGAAGACGACCAGCTTGAAGGCCGTGCCCCAGCGAACCCGCTCGGTCAGGACCGCGAAGACCAGGCCGAGGGCGGTGGCCACGGCCGGGGCGACCACCAACCAGATCAGGTTGTTCCGGACGGCCGTGCGGAGCGATTCGTCGGTGACCAGGGCGAGGTAGTTGTCGAGGCCGACGAAAGAGGCGTCGGAGCGGTCGAAGAGGGAGCGGCGGACGGAGTACCCGATCGGGTAGACGACGAGCGCGCCGAGCAGGAGCAGGGCGGGCAACAGGAATCCTGCCGCCACGACCCTGCTCCGACGGGTGGTCCTCGGCATCGCGGCGCCTCAGCCCTTCGTGCCGGCCCGGTACGCCTTCGCCGCGTCCGCCTCCAGGCGCGCCTGGGTGCCGGTGATGTCCTTCGGGTCCTTCAGGAAGTCCTGGAGCGCCTTCCACTCGCCCTTGCCCGGCGTCCCGCCGAAGGACTGCGGCATCTGGTCCGACATGTCGAAGCGGAAGTCGTCGCCGGCGCCGATGAGCGCCCGGGCGATCTCGCGCTGGACGTCGTTCGGGTACGTGGCCGGGTCCAGGTTCTTGTTGGGGGACAGGAAACCGCCCTCGGCCGCCCAGATCCCCGCGGCGTCCGGAGAGGCGAGGAAGGCGAGGAGGGCCTGGGCGCCCTTGCTGTCCTTCAGGGCCACGGCCGCGTCACCGGCCGTCACGACCGGGGCCGCGCCGCCGCCGACCGCCGGGAAGGGGAAGACCTTCGCGTCCTTCCCGATCGCCGCGCTGGTCTGGGCGATGTTGACGGCGGCGAAGTCGCCCTCGAAGACCATCGCGCCCTTGGGTTGGTCGCCGCCCGTGAAGGTCTGCGTGACCGAGGTCGGGTACTCCGTCTGCAGGGCCCCGTCGGCTCCTCCCGCGAGCAGCGAGGGCTTGCCGAACAACTCCCCGAGCGTGGTCAGCGCGGCCGTGACGGACGGGTCCGTCCACGGGATCGAGTGCTTCGCCAACTGGTCGTAGCGGGCCGGGCCGGCCTGCGAGAGGTAGACGTTCTCGAACCAGTCGGTGAGGGTCCAGCCGTCCGCACCCCCGACCGAGACCGGGGCCACGCCCGAGGCCGAGATCGTCTCGGCGGTGGCGAGGAACTCCTTCCAGGTCTTCGGTTCGACGGCGCCCGCGTTGTCGAAGACCGCGGAGTTGTACCAGACCAGGGACTTGTTGGCGGCCTTGAAGTAGACCCCGTACTGGGTGCCGTCCACCGCGCCGAGCTCCTGCCAACCGCGCGAGTAGTTCGCCGCCAGCTGGGCCTTCGCGTCCGGGCCGACCGGCTTCAACCACTTCTCCGCGACGGCCTGCTGGATCGCGCCCACCTGCGGAAGCATGGCCACGTCCGGCGGGGAGCCGCCGGCGATCTTCGTGCCGAGGAAGTTCACGATCGGATCCTGGGCCGGCACGAAGACGGTCTTGGCGCCGGTGCGCTTCTCGAACTCCTTCAGGACCTTGGTGAAGTTCTCCTGCTCCGGCCCGGTCCAGACGGCGGCGACCGTGACCGTCTCGCCCGCGAGGGGGCCGGCTTCTTCCGGGCCCCCGCTCCCGTCGCTCCCGCTGCCGCAGGCTGCGAGGGCCAGGGCGAGGACGGTCGCCGTTGCCGCGGCCACGGCCTTGCGTGGACGAAGAGTTGTACGCATTGCTGCCCCGTCTCTTTCGTGCGCGTCGCTGTCCCGTGTCGACAGGTCTACGCCGGGGTGCGGGGCCCCGCAATACCGCCTTTCGCGTCAAGTGGGCGATCGTGATTGGCTTGTGACGTGTCGTCAGGGTGTTCGACGGGGGAATCCGGGGGCGTCAGGCGTGACTGAGCGGGGGGACCGGCACCGCCTCCACGGAGCGGGCCGCCCGATCGAGGGCGCTCGCGAGCAGGGCAAGGTCCGTCGGGCCGTTGCCCAGCTCGCGGACCGGGCGACGGGCGGGCGGGTCGCCCATCCGCTCCCACTCCAGCGGGACGACCGTCGGACGGAGCGTGGCCGTGCGGGGGATCCGCCCTGTGACGCGCCCCGCCTGGAAGGGAGTCACTCGGCCGTCCGGGTGGCCGAGCCGCCCCCGTCCGGCCGCCGGCACGTCCGGGCCCGCCTCCACCGGAGGAGCGTCGAGCACGATCCGCAGCCGGGCCCCGTGCGCCAACTCGGTGTCGGCCGTGCGGTCCGGGCGCGCCGAAGTCGCCACCAGGTGCACCCCGAGGCGCTCGCCGTGCCGTGCGACGGCTTCCAGGGCCCGGACGACCGACCCGGCGGCCGGTCGGCCGGGGGCACCGAGCGCCGGGGTCACCAGGGCGTCGAAATCGTCGACGAGCACGACGAGCCGCGGCAGGTGCCCGGTGCCCGTCGTCGCCCGGTCCCCCGGGCCGGGGGACGCAGTCCTCCCCGGCGGCTCGGCGCCGGGATGCGGGACGCGTCCGCTGGGGCGTTCGGCGAGGTCGCCCGTGCTCGGGTGGGGGATGCGTCCGCTGGCCCGGCCGGTGACGTCGCCGGTGTCGGGGTGGGGGACGCGTCCGCTGGTGCGGCCGGTGAGGTCGTCCGCGCCCGTGCGCAGGGTGCGGCTGCTCGGGCCGCTGCGGAGGTCCCCCGCACCGGCGCGGGGCGGCAGGCCGTTCGCGTCGTCGGCACCCGCGCGCGGAACGCGACCGCTGCGACTGCTGGGGAGGGTGCCGATCGTGCCGTCGCCCGTCCGGAGGGTGCGTCCGCTCGGCCGGTCCGTGAGTTCACCGGTGTCCGGGACGCGGACGGTCGCCCGGACGCCCTGCGGGAGCGATTCCGCCGCGCTCGGAGTGCGCTGCCCGATCAGCCGGTCGGTGGTGCGCACCACCGACCGCCGGTCGGCGAAGCGGCCGTCGCCCAGGAGCTCCGCCCGGCGCTTCAGCTCCGCGCCGAGCGCCTGGGCGAACTCCCGCATCCGCACCGGGTCCGAGGCGACCAGGTGTTCGGTGACGTGCGGCAGCTCCGTACAGGAGGCGAGGCCCTCACCGCGCTCGCCGCCCGCGCCGTCCACCAGGAGCAGTCCGAGCCGATCGGGCCGCCCGCCCGCCGCGAGGGAGGCGGCGATCGAGCGGAGCAGCTCCGTGCGCCCGCTGCCCGCCGGACCTTCGACCAGCAGGTGCGGGCCCTCCTGGGTGAGGTCCACCGCCAGGGGGCCGCGCGGGCCGGCGCCCAAGACGGCCGTCCCGTCCTCGGCCGAGGCCCAGCGGGCCATCAGGGAGGCGGGGGTGGCGCGGGCGAGCCCGAGCTCGTCGAGCAGGCGCGCTGACGGGGGCAGTGCGGCGGTCCGGCCGTGGGGTGTCGCCGTCGTCTCCGGGCGCAGCGGGGCCAGGGCCCGGCCGAAGCGTTCCGCCCAGGCGACGGAGACCGCATCGACCACGCCGACGGTGCCGTGTCCCGCGAGCCGTCCGCCCGCCGTCCGCAGCAATCGCATCGCGGTCGCCACGTCACCGCTGAGCAGTGCGGCGGCCCCGCACTCGCGGAACGCGAGGGAGGCGGCGCACGCGGCCTCGTAGGTGGCGGCCACGGGTGAGTCAGGGGTGGCCGAGGGCGCCTCGGCCAGGCACAGGAGGTGGATGCCGGCTGCCGCGCCCGCTCCCGCGAGCCGTGCCACGGTTTCGCGCAGCGCGGCCGAACCGGGATCGCCGTCCACGATCACCACCGTCGTCGGCCCGTCGTGGCGGGCCGCGGCCTCGGCGACGGACGCGTGGTCGGCGCTGGGCCAGCCGGGACCGAGCGGGCCGTCGTCGAGCCGCCGGGTCAGCTCGGCCGTCCGGGCCTGGGCCTGCTCGCGGTCGTACGCGAGGAGCAGCCGGCAGTCCTGGCCGTGGGCCGGGCGGACGTGGGGGAGCCAGCCGAGCCAGCCCCAGGCACGGCGCCGCTCGTCGAGGGAGCGGTTCCGATCGGCGCTGATGAGCACGATCTCCAGATCCGCGGGGGAGTGCAGGGCGGCGAGTTGGGCCACGACCGAGCGGGCGAGACCGGTGAGTCGATTGCCCGGACCGGCCAGGCCGAGGGAGCCGACCTCGCGCAGCCCGACGGTGACGGGCACGCCGGAGAGCTCGGCGCGGTCCGTCGTGCCGAGCCTGACGACGAGCGCCTCGGGGTGCTGCTGGCCCCGCTCCCAGAGCCGGGGTCCCGGTCCGAGGGCGGTGAGCAGGACGGTGGCCGGGTCCGGCCAGGTGTCCGCCCGCGGTGCGGATCCGGGGGTGCCCTGCCGGGCGCCCGGCACGAGGGGGACGCCGCTGTGGGGGGCCGGAGCGGCGGGCGGGCCGGCGGAGGGCGCCGCGAGGTCCTCACGGCCGCCCGCGAGACGACGGGCCCATGCGCCGAGTCCGCGCCTGCCGCCGCCGCTGCGCAGGGGTGCCGCGGGAGTCCCCGCGGCCCCTTCCCGTGCCCGGGGCGGCCCGGTCCGCTCGGTCGGCCGGGTTCCGTCGTCGGCCCCGGCTCCTTCGTGGCCGACGGTCCCGCCGGGACGGTTCTGCGCGTGGCCTCCGTCGTGCGCGATCCCGTGTGCGCCGCCGTGGGTGGCGCCGTCCGACGGGGGCACCCGGTCGGCCCGGTCGGTGCGGTGCGTCGCGCCCGTCCCCCCGAGCCCGGGCACGACCCGCAGATGGCCCTCTCCGTCGGGGGCCGTCGCCAGCTGGTCCGTGCCGCCGAGGGCACCGCCGGGACCGGTCAGCCGGAGGGCGGACTCGCCGAGGCGCAGCAGGGCGCCCGGGCGGAGCGGGACCGGGCGGTCGCCGACGGGTGCGCCGTCGACCGTCGTCCCGTTGGTCGAGCCGCGGTCGACGACCGTGACCCGGCCGTCCGCACCGACGGTCACCGTGCAGTGGGCGCGGGAGACGTCCGGGTCGTCGAGCGGTACGTCGGCATCGACGGAACGGCCGATTTTGATCGCTCCGCCGTGCAGCAGGTGCACTCCGCCCGCGTCCGGGCCCGCCACCACGTGCAGCCGGGCCGTGGCCGTCTCGTCGACCCGGTCGTCCGGGCCGGGGTCGTGGAGGGCGAGCACCGCGCCGTCGACGAGCGGGGGCTCGCCGAGCACGCAGCGCCGGCCGTCGAGCCGCTCCCCGCTCGCGTGGAGCACGGGCGTGCCCGAGGCGGAGGCCTCGGGGCCGGTGACGGCGGCGGCGAGGTTCGAGGCCACGGTGGCCAGGGCCGTCCCGGCGGGGGCCGTGACGAGCACGTCGCAGGCGCGCCGGGCGCCGTGGCCGGCATGCGGCGCGAGGACGGTCAACCGGATCTGCATCGCCGTCAGCGGTCCCTTCTGCGCGAGCTGCCAGGCAGGGGAACCGCCCGTGTCACCCCCCACCCGGCACGGACGCGTCGCCCGGTACAGGTCGGCACGGCGCGGGGGCTCCCGACCCCTTCGGTGCGACGTGCTGGAGGCATCCTCGCACCTGCCGCAGACAATACGCCCGCGGGTCGACCACAAGTGATCTTGAACGGTCGACTGAGGACGGGAAAGCGCCTGGTTGGGCATGTCTTCGGAGCATGCCTGGCAACCGCTGCACCCCTTGGAGCGTCTTCTTCCGGACAAGTTCCGCTCGCCCCGAGGCACCGAGGGGAGTCGATCACGACACCGGAACCGGCCCGTGGACGACCGACCGGTGACCCGTTCGGCCGCACTAAAGTGGTTCGGACACCCGGACGGGTCACATACACAGGACAGCAACCCCGGGGACATCGAGCGGGAACCACCCCAGGACCACGACCAGCAGGGAGCGCGTGACGTGCGGCCTATCGGCAGTAAGTACCTGCTCGAGGAGCCGCTCGGCCGCGGCGCCACGGGCACCGTCTGGCGAGCCCGGACGGTGGCGCCCCCGGGCGCGCCGGAGTCCTGGGGCAGGGACGGGACGGCGACCGAGGCCACCGTGTCCGGCCAGCCCGGCGAAACCGTCGCGATCAAGGTCCTCAAGGAAGAGCTGGCCAACGACGCGGACATCGTGATGCGCTTCCTGCGCGAGCGGTCCGTGCTCCTGCGGCTCACCCACCCGAACATCGTGCGCACCCGTGACCTGGTCGTCGAGGGCGATGTGCTCGCCCTCGTCATGGACCTCGTCGAGGGCCCCGACCTGCACCGGTACATCCGGGAGAACGGGCCGCTCACCCCGGTCGCCGCCGCCCTCCTCACCGCCCAGATCGCCGACGCGCTCGCCGCCAGCCACGCCGACGGGGTCGTCCACCGCGACCTCAAGCCGGCCAACGTGCTGCTCGCCGAGCAGGGCGGCCAGATGCACCCGATGCTGACCGACTTCGGCATCGCGCGGCTCGCCGACTCCCCGGGCCTGACCCGCACCCACGAGTTCGTCGGCACGCCCGCGTACGTGGCGCCCGAGTCCGCCGAGGGCCGCCCGCAGACCTCCGCCGTCGACATCTACGGCGCGGGCATCCTCCTCTACGAGCTGGTCACCGGCCGGCCCCCGTTCGCGGGCGGCACCGCCCTGGAGGTCCTCCACCGGCACCTCAGCGAGGAGCCGCGCCGCCCCTCGACCGTGCCCGGTCCGCTGTGGACGGTCATGGAGCGCTGCCTCAGCAAGGACCCGGACCGGCGGCCGAGCGCCGTGAACCTGGCCCGCGGCCTGCGCGCGGTCGCCGCCGGCATCGGCGTGCACGCCACGCCCGCCCAGATCGAGGCGGCGGACGGCGTCGCCGTGCTCCTGGCCCCGGACCCGGCGCCCGCGCCGGTGCCCCAGACGCCGGGGGCCGCCGACGCCACCCAGATGCTGCCCGGCGGATCCGGTGCCGGGACCCCGCCGCAGTACGACCCCGCCGCCGCGACCAGCGTCATGCCGACCGGCGGCCCGACCGGCGCGGCCGACCCGACCGCGGTGCTCCCCGCGACCGGTCAGGGGGCGTCGGGCGCGGCCGACCCCACGGCCGTCATGCCTCCCGTGCCGCAGGACCCGCCGGCGGAACAACCGCACCCCTGGCAGGGCCAGCTGCGCGCGGCCCGCGACCGCAACGAGCAGACCCAGGTGCAGTACCTCGACCCGAGCGAGGACCCGCTCCGTCGCCGGCCGCAGCGCCGGCCGCAGCAGCCCGGTGGGTACGACCAGCAGCAGCAAGGCCAGCAGCAGCCCGGCCCGTACGGACAGCAGCAAGGCCAGCAGCCCGGCCCGTACGGACGGCAGCAGCCCGGCCAGCAGCCCGGCCCGCACGGCCAGCAGCAGCCGTACCCGCCGCAGCGCCCGGCCCAGCGCCCGGCTCCGCAGCGCCCGCCGCAGCCCCAGCAGCAGTACCGGCCGCCCCAGCCCGCCCCGCAGGCGTACGCGGCCCCGCAGCAGCAGTACCAGCCGCCGCAGCCCCAGCAGCAGTACCAGCCGCCTCAGCAGCCGCCGCCGCAGGCCCCGGCGCCGCGCGAGCCGCGCCCACCGCGCCAGCGCAGCGCCAACCCGATGCGGATCCCCGGGCTGGGCTGCCTCAAGGGCTGCTTGTTCACGATCGTCCTGTTCGTGGTCGCCGGCTGGCTGGTCTGGGAGCTCACCCCGCTGCAGGACTGGGTCGCCCAGGGCAAGGGGTACTGGGAGGCCATCGGTGACGGCATCTCGGCGGTCACCGACTTCTTCTCCTCGCTCTGGGAAGCCACCGGTTCCGGGGGTGCTACCGGCGGTAGTGGTCAGTAATACTGCAGATTTATCGACTTCCGAGGTGTGATTTCCCCTCGGAAGTGACGACCGGCGGCCGTGGACGCGTAGTTTTGTCGCGAACCGCAGCCGCTGAGGGAGCAGTCTTGGCACGGAACATCGGCAGCCGCTACACCGCCCACCAGATCCTCGGGCGGGGCAGCGCCGGAACGGTGTGGCTCGGCGAGGGCCCCGAGGGGCCCGTCGCCATCAAACTGCTGCGCGAGGACCTGGCCTCCGACCAGGAGCTCGTCGGCCGCTTCGTCCAGGAGCGGACCGCCCTGCTCGGCCTCGACCACCCCCGGGTGGTCAAGGTCCGCGACCTCGTCGTGGACGGCAACGACCTCGCCCTCGTCATGGACCTGGTCCGCGGCACCGACCTGCGGACCAGGCTCGACCGGGAGCGGCGGCTCGCCCCCGAGGCCGCCGTCGCGATCGCCAAGGACGTTGCCGAGGGGCTCGCCGCCGCGCACGCCGCCGGCGTCGTCCACCGGGACGTCAAGCCCGAGAACATCCTGCTCGACATGGAGGGGCCCCTGGGGCCCGGTGGCGCCCATCCCGCCCTCCTCACCGACTTCGGCGTCGCCAAACTGATCGACACCCCGGGCCGCACCAAGGCGACCCGGATCATCGGCACCCCCGACTACCTCGCCCCCGAGATCGTCGAGGGACTCCCCCCGCGCGCCGCCGTCGACATCTACGCCCTCGCGACCGTCCTGTACGAGCTGCTCGCCGGCTTCACCCCCTTCGGCGGCGGCCACCCCGGTGCGGTCCTGCGCCGCCACGTCACCGAGACCGTCGTCCCGCTGCCCGGCATTCCCGAGGAACTGTGGCAGCTGCTGGTGCAGTGCCTCGCCAAGGCCCCGGCCTCCCGCCTGCGCGCCTCCGAGCTCGCCGCCCGCCTGAAGGACGTCCTGCCGCTGCTCAAGGGCATCCCGCCGCTGGACGTCGACGAGCCGGGCACGGAGCCGGCCCCCGAGCAGCGGGAGGGGGACGCGTACCCCACCGGCACCGACGCGGGGGAGCCCGGTCCGCGCCGTGCCGCCGTCCCGCTCGTCCCCGGCGCCTCCGCCGACTCGAACCGCGACACCCACACCTCCATGCGGGTCCCGGCCCCCGACGAGCTCTCCGGCGGCCCCCTCGGCACGGCCCGCGCCCCCCGCCCCGCCGGTGCCCGCCGCCCCGGTTCGGCCCGCCACAAGTCGGGTGCGGTCCGCAAGAGGAGGATCACCCTCGCCGTCGCGGCGCTGGTGGTCGCGGGGGCGCTCGGGACGGGTGGCTACCTCGCGGCCTCCGGCGACGACGACGCCGTGCCGCAGGACTCCAAGCAGTCCTCCCAGCCGTAGCCCCCAGCCGTAGGTTCGGGTCCGAGCCCGGAGCCGTTACGCTGGACGCGTGGCAGTCGTCGATGTATCCGAAGAGCTGAAGTCCCTCTCCTCGACCATGGGGTCGATCGAGGCCGTCCTGGACCTCGAGAAGCTGAGGGCCGACATCGCCGTGCTCGAAGAGCAGGCCGCGGCCCCGTCCCTGTGGGACGACCCGGAGGCGGCGCAGAAGATCACCAGCAAGCTTTCGCACCTCCAGGCCGAGGTCCGCAAGGCGGAGACCCTGCGCGGTCGGATCGACGACCTCGGGGTGCTCTTCGAGCTCGCCGAGGAGATGGACGACCCGGACACCCTCGCCGAGGCCGAGGCCGAGCTGGGCTCCGTCCGCAAGGCCCTCGACGAGATGGAGGTCCGCACCCTCCTCTCGGGCGAGTACGACGAGCGCGAGGCACTGGTCAACATCCGGGCCGAGGCCGGCGGCGTCGACGCCTCCGACTTCGCCGAGCGGCTCCAGCGCATGTACCTGCGCTGGGCGGAGCGCCACGGCTACCCGACGGAGATCTACGAGACCTCGTACGCGGAGGAGGCGGGCATCAAGTCCACCACCTTCGTGGTGAAGGCCCCGTACGCCTACGGCACGCTCTCCGTCGAGCAGGGCACCCACCGACTCGTCCGCATCTCGCCCTTCGACAACCAGGGGCGCCGTCAGACGTCCTTCGCAGGCGTCGAGGTCCTGCCGGTCGTCGAGTCCTCGGACCACGTGGACATCGAGGAGTCGGACCTCCGCGTCGACGTGTACCGCGCCTCCGGCCCCGGTGGCCAGGGCGTCAACACGACCGACTCGGCCGTGCGCATCACGCACATCCCGACCGGCATCGTGGTCTCCTGCCAGAACGAGCGCTCCCAGATCCAGAACAAGGCGAGCGCCATGAACGTCCTCCAGGCCAAGCTCCTCGAGCGCCAGCGCCAGGAGGAGCGGGCCAAGATGGACGCCCTCAAGGACAGCGGCAGCTCCTGGGGCAACCAGATGCGTTCGTACGTGCTGCACCCCTACCAGATGGTCAAGGACCTCCGTACGGAGTTCGAGGTCGGCAATCCGCAGTCCGTGCTGGACGGCGAGATCGACGGCTTCCTGGAGGCCGGCATCCGCTGGCGCAAGCAGCAGGACAGGTAGTCCGCGGCTCCGTGCTTCCGGGCCCCACACCGTTCGGGTGTGGGGCCCGATGTCGTTCCGTGCCCCCTGCTCATTCGCTGGCGCAAGCGAAAGGGCGATGCTCTGGGAGCTTTGTCGACAAGGGAACTTCCCTTGCTGGGGCCTTAGTTCAGGGTTTACGTCACAGTTGCTTCATCGCATCTCGGGTGTGAGGTGATCTTTCGGGCATTGCACGCGCAATCGGCTTGACGGTGCTTCGGAAACTCGGAAGGGTGGCTCACTGGCATGCGCTTCGCTGGGACGCGTGTGAACGGGGGCAGGTCCAGTCGTGACGTCACCCGTACTGCGCGGAGCCCCGAGCGCTGCCCCATGACGAGATGAGCTACTGGGGGTAGCAGCCAGATGACCAACAAGACGCGAGTCCGCCTGGTGCGGGTCGCGGCCAGTGCCGTGATCATCGCCGGTGCGTCCCTGACGGCGGCCGGTGCCGCACAGGCCGTCGGCGGATTCGGAACCGAATCGAACCAGACCCAGGACGCGGGCCTCGGTATCCAGGACGCCCCGGGCGAGGAGGACACCGGGAACACGACCTACGGTCAGACCACCGGTGGTGCGT
>NZ_JBHYMF010000004.1:43245-111006 GCF_042742855.1 Streptomyces sp. NPDC058877
CGTCCACGACGGGTGATGCGTCTTCCACGGGTGGTGCGTCCACGACGGGTGATGCGTCTTCCACGGGTGGTGCGTCCACGACGGGTGATGCGTCTTCCACGGGTGGTGCGTCCACGACGGGTGATGCGTCTTCGACCGGTGGTGCGTCCACGACGGGTGATGCGTCTTCGACCGGTGGTGCGTCCACGACGGGTGATGCGTCTTCGACTGGTGGTGCGTCCACGACGGGTGATGCGTCTTCGACCGGTGGTGCGTCCACCACCGGCGAGACCTCCTCCACGGGTTCCTCGTCCTCCACCGGTGAGGTGACGAGCGGCTCCAGCAGTACCGGATCCACGACCACCACCGGTGGCAGCTCGACCACCACCACCGGTGGCGGCTCGTCCGCCAACGGTGGCGCCGGCACCTGCACCGTCGACCTGGACGGCGCCGAGTGCGTGGACACCGGGGACGGCACGAAGACCGACCAGGCCGGCTCGCAGCCCGTGCAGCAGGGCGAGGCCAAGGAAGAACTCGCCGAGACCGGTGCGGCCGAGACCTCGTTCCTGGTCATCGGCGCCGCGACCATGATCGCTGGTGGCATCGGCTTCCGCATGCTGCCGCGTCTCGTCACCGGCGGTCGCACCGCCGCCTGACGCGGTCGCGCAGCGGTGTGACGACGGCAGCATGACGAAGGGCCGGGGGTTCGCTCCCGGCCCTTCGCGTGCTTCCGGCTCGTGCGGGCTTTGCGGGCCCTCCGGTCAGGCGGTCTGGACCGCGGCGAGCAGGGCGATCGCCGCGAGCAGGGCGACCGCGAGCGTCAGGAGCATCGCGGGAGTCAGTCCCTGGGGGGTCAGTCGCTCCCGGTTGGCGCGGCAGACGGGGCAGCGGCCCTCGGCGACCGGGGCTGCGCAGTTGGCGCACACCAGTCGGTCGTAGGTCATACGCTCTCCTCCTCCCGCACGGGGTACACACGGGACAACGTCCGATGGGATCCGGACGTTCCCCTACCACTGTGCCAGCTTCGCTGCGTTTCGGCGCGCCCGTCGGATCGTCCGCCCCCCGACCGGGAGGGCGAAAAGGATAAAGCACGCAAGCCGGGGCCGCGACTGCGCGGTGCATCCCGGGTCGCGTAAGGTCACGCACACCTACTCCCGGCCGACCGTGGTGCACCCGTGATCCGATTCGACAACGTCTCCAAGTCCTATCCGAAGCAGAGCCACCCCGCTCTCCGGGATGTCTCCCTGGAGATCGAGAAGGGGGAGTTCGTCTTCCTCGTCGGTTCCTCCGGCTCCGGAAAGTCGACCTTCCTGCGCCTGCTCCTCCGCGAGGAGCGCGCCAGCCAGGGCCAGGTGCACGTCCTCGGCAAGGACCTGGCCCGGCTCTCCAACTGGAAGGTGCCGCACATGCGGCGCCAGCTCGGCACCGTCTTCCAGGACTTCCGCCTGCTGCCCAACAAGACCGTCGCCCAGAACGTGGCCTTCGCCCAGGAGGTCATCGGCAAGCCGCGCGGCGACATCCGCAAGGCCGTGCCGCGGGTGCTCGAACTGGTCGGTCTGGGAGGCAAGGAGGACCGGATGCCGGGCGAGCTCTCCGGTGGTGAGCAGCAGCGCGTCGCCATCGCCCGCGCGTTCGTCAACCAGCCGATGCTGCTGATCGCCGACGAGCCCACCGGCAACCTCGACCCGCAGACCTCCGTCGGCATCATGAAGCTGCTCGACCGCATCAACAGGACGGGGACCACCGTCGTCATGGCGACCCACGACCAGAACATCGTCGACCAGATGCGCAAGCGCGTCATCGAGCTCGAAAAGGGCCGCCTCGTCCGCGACCAGGCACGCGGCGTCTACGGATACCAGCACTGAGCCTGTAGCTAGTAGGAGAAAGCAGACCCATGCGCGCTCAGTTCGTGCTCTCCGAGATCGGCGTCGGTCTCCGGCGCAATCTCACGATGACCTTCGCGGTGATCGTTTCCGTGGCCCTCTCGCTCGCCCTGTTCGGCGGTGCGCTGCTCATGCGCGAGCAGGTCAGCACGATGAAGGACTACTGGTACGACAAGGTCAACGTCTCCATCTTCCTCTGCAACAAGACCGACGCGGCCACCGCGGCCAAGTGCGCCAAGGGCGCGGTCACCGGTCAGCAGAAGGAGCAGATCGAGGCCGATCTGAAGAAGATGGACATCGTCGAGTCGGTGCACTACGAGTCGGCCGACGAGGCGTTCAAGCACTACAAGGAGCAGTACAGCGACACCGCCATCGCCTCCATCATCACGCCGGACCAGATGCAGGAGTCGTTCCGGGTCAAGCTGAAGGACCCGGAGAAGTACAAGGTGGTCGCGACGGCCTTCGCCGGCCGTGACGGCGTCGAATCGGTGCAGGACCAGCGGAACATCCTGCAGAACCTCTTCGACCTGATGAACGGCATGAACATCGCGGCCCTCGGTGTCATGGGCCTGATGCTGATCATCGCGCTGATGCTGATCGTCAACACCGTCCGGGTCTCGGCCTTCAGCCGACGGCGCGAGACCGGCATCATGCGGCTGGTCGGGGCGTCCAGCTTCTACATCCAGATGCCGTTCATCATGGAGGCGGCCTTCGCCGGACTCCTCGGCGGTGCCGTCGCCTGTGTGCTGCTGCTCGTGGGCCGGTACTTCCTGATCGACCACGGCATCGCGCTCGCCGAGAAGATGCAGCTGGTCAACTTCATCGGCTGGGACGCGGTCTTCGCCAAGTTGCCGTTGGTGATCGCCATCGGGCTGCTCATGCCCGCCCTGGCCGCCTTCATCGCCCTGCGCAAGTACCTGAAGGTGTGAGAAGGCACCCCTGTTCGTGGATGGCGTCGTGCGCTCAAAGCCCGTGCGGCGCCATCGCCTTGTCCTAGAGTGGGCGCCATGCCGGCCGGGCTCGACCTCTTCTCCTTCCGGCCCCGCGGAACGGTCCGCGGGGCCGTTCTCACGTTGGTGTTCACGGGGGTGCTCGCCACCGCCGCGGCCACCGGCTCGCTGCCCCGGCAGGAGTCCGCGGAAGCCGCGCAGCGGCCCGTCCCCTCTCCTGCGCCGTCCGATGCCACCGTCGACAGCGCCGCGCTCAGCCGGGCCGCCGCCGCGGCCATGGCCGACGGCAAGTCGGGCAAGAAGGCGGCGGAGGAGTTCGTCAGTCGCAGCGGTGACCGCTGGGGCGCGGTGTACGACAAGAAGGAGTACGCCGAGTTCGAGCAGGCCCTGGACGGTTCCTACACCGGAGTGGGGCTCTCTGCCGGCCGGTCCGGAACGGGCGGGGTCCGGGTGACCCGGGTGCACGCCGGTGGTCCCGCCGACCGGGCCGGGATCCGGACCGGCGACGCGCTCGTCGCCGTCGACGGGCACCCGGTCGACGGCCTCTCCGTCTCCGAGGTCGTCTCCTCGCTGCGCGGTGACGGCGTCCCCGGCTCGACCGTCGTCCTCCGGGTCGCGCGGGGGCGCGCCGCCTGGACGCAGACCCTGCGCAGGGCCCGGCTGACGATGGACCCGGTCACCGTCCGCCGCCTCGACGACGGGGCCGTGCTGATCCGGGTCGCCGCCTTCACCAAGGGGGCGGGCGCGCGGGTGCGCGAAGCGGTGCGGGCCGCCCCGGCCGGCGCCGGGGTCCTGCTGGACCTGCGGGGCAACTCGGGCGGCCTGGTCGAGGAGGCCGCCGTCGCCGCCTCCGCCTTCCTCGACGGCGGGCTGGTCGCCACCTACGACGTGCGGGGCGAGGAGCGGGCCGTGTACGCGGAGGGCGGTGGCGACACCGGCAGGCCGTTGGTGGCGCTGGTCGACGGGGGAACCATGAGCGCGGCCGAATTGCTCACCGGTGCACTCCAGGACCGGGGGCGGGCGGTCACGGTCGGCTCGCGGACCTTCGGCAAGGGCTCGGTGCAGATGCCGAGTGCGCTGCCGGACGGTTCCGTCGCCGAGCTGACCGTCGGCCACTACCGCACCCCCGCCGGGCACGCCGTCGACGGACGCGGCATCACCCCGGACCTGTTCGTCGGCGAGCGGGCCGAGGAGCGGGCCCGGACGGTATTGAGTGGCCTCGGAGGGGCCTCCTAGTGCGAAAATGACCGCACTATGGCAAAGGGACTCGTGAACGTGCAGGGAAAGCCTGCCAAGAAGAAGGCCCAGGACAAGGGGCCGGAGCGCAAGCTCATCGCACAGAACAAGAAGGCGCGCCACGACTACCACATCCTCGACACGTACGAGTGTGGTGTGGTGCTCATGGGCACCGAGGTGAAGTCGCTGAGGATGGGGCGGGCCTCGCTGGTCGACGGCTTCGTCCAGATCGACGGCCACGAGGCGTGGCTGCACAACATCCACGTGCCCGAGTACATGCAGGGCAGCTGGACCAACCACCACGCGAAGCGGAAGCGGAAGCTGCTCCTGCACCGGGCCGAGATCGACAAGCTGGAGCAGAAGTCCTCGGAGACGGGTCACACGATCGTGCCCCTCTCGCTGTACTTCCTGAACGGCCGGGTGAAGTGCGAGATCGCGCTCGCCCGGGGCAAGAAGGAGTACGACAAGCGCCAGACCCTGCGGGAGAAGCAGGACACGCGCGAGACCCAGCGGGCGATCGCGGCGGCGAAGCGGCGGCAGCGGGCGGCGTAGCCCGTTTCCGCCGCCGGGAATGTGCTGGCGACCGTGCGCGTCGGTCACGTACGATGGGTCGTGCACCCCACCGAGGGCGCACGTTTTGAAAAAACAACATGGGGATGATCGGTTTCGACAGCGGATGTCGAAGCAGGGGAAGCGTGTCGAGGAAGCGGCAATGATCTCGTTAACCACGCGCCGAAACCAATAATCGCCAACACCAAGCGCGATTCCTTCGCCCTCGCTGCCTAAGTAGCGACTTGCGAAGTGTCAGCCCGGGGCTGTTCCCGACCCGGATCCTGGCATCAGCTAGGGGACTAAACCTTGATCCCGGTCACGGGGTGAAGAGGGAAACCAAACAGTGACTGAGCCCGTTCCGGACTTGTCTGGGTGATCCGGAGGGCCGAGAAACTCGTACCAGACTGCACACGGAGAAGCCCTGGTTCCGCACCGTTGGACGCGGGTTCGATTCCCGCCATCTCCACTCATCCCATGTGGGCACGGGCCCGGTGGTCGCGCGAGCGAGCACCGGGCCTTTGTCATGCCCTCTTGTGGGCTTGGTCTGGACCTGACACCCTGCGGTCGCCGCCCCCCACACCACGGCATTCCCGGAGGTACGTATGCGTCACAGACCCCTCGCGGTCCTGCTCATGCTCCTCGCCCTCCTCGTTCCCGCCACCCTGCCGGCCGGTGCCGCCGCCCCCGCTCCCGTGCAGGTCTACGGCGCCTGGCACTGCGGGGACGACTACTGCACCTGGTCCACCGTCCGCGACGTCGCCGAGTTCGACGCCAAGAACCACTGGCTGGTCGACCGCGGTGACGGACGGCCCTCCGTCAACCTGGTCGTCCTCAGCTTCGTCGAGCCGCTCAAGCTGCTGCACCGCACCACCGACGCCGGCACCGCGAACGGCGTTCCCGTCGGCATGAACCGCGAGGTCGTCCAGTACTTCACCTCGCGGGGGATCCGCGTGATGCTCTCCATCGGCGGCATCACGTACACCGACGCCTGGGACGCGGCCCTCGCGGAGGACGCCACCCGGCTCGGTCTGAACGCCGCGGCCGTCGCCGCCGACCTCGGCGTCGGCATCGAGATCGACTACGAGCAGAACACCGCTCCGAACCTCACCGGGCTCCAGGCCTTCATCGACGCCTACCGTTCCGTCCACCCCTACGACGCCTCCGGCACGCGGCCGGCCGCACGGCTCACCATCGACACCGCCGCCGGCGACCGCTGGCTCATCGCCCTCAACCGCAAGGCCACCGCCGACTGGCTGCGCACCGACGACCCCGTGCTCGACTACGCCAACGCCATGGTGACCGCCCGTCCCACCTCCGCGAGCTCGCACATCGCGAACTGGCAGGAGCACATCGACGGCAAGTCCCAGTACGCGCCGCCGGTCGCTCCGCTCGCGCCCGCCAAGTTCACGGCCGGGCTGTACCTCGCGTACGGCCGCAACCCGCTGCCGGAGTGCACCGACTTCACGGACTCGCTCCAGAAGGAGACCGGCGACTGGGTGCGGAACGCGGCCCCCCACGGCGCCGGGACCACTCCGGGGCTGCTCGGCTACATGTTCTGGGCCGCCGAGAAGCCGTCCACCCGGGGTCTCGGCACCCAGGAGCCCAACGGCTGTGCGGGCGGTGCCGGAGCCGGTGCGACCGCCTTCGGGGTGCAGGTGCCCATGCCGTCGCTGCGGCAGGACTGATCACCCCTGTGCGCGGCGGCCCGCCCCGGTCGCCGCGCACAGGGCCAGGGCGGAGGCCGCGGCCGTCACCGGGAGCAGGAAGCCGAAGGAGGCGAAGGGGGCGTGGTCGGCCGCCCAGCCACCGCCCGCCGAGCCGGCCGCGATGCCCGCCAGGAGTGCGGTGACCGCCAGGGTCATGCCCTCGTTGAGCTGGGCTGCCGGGGTGAGCCGCTGGACCAGGCCCATGCCCGTCACCATCGTCGGCGCCGTCGCGGTGCCCGCCACCAGGAGCCCGACGGCCAGTGCGAGCAGGGAGCCGGTCGAGGCGGCGAACAACGGCACCGTCATCAGGACGGCCATCGCACCGAGGCAGGTGTGCAGCCGGGCGGCCCGGCGGGCGCGACCGTACAGCAGGCCGGCCGCACAGGATCCCGCGGCCTGGAGGGCGAGGATCGGTCCCGCGACGGGGCCGTCCACGTACGCCAGGGTCACCACCTCCATCGAGCCGAAGACCGCCCCGGTGGCGAGGAACACCGCGAGCAGCGGCGCCATCCCGGGGGCCCGCAGCGGGGATCCCGCAGAGGAGCGCGGGGCGACCGGGGGTTCGGTGGAGCGCTGGGCGGCGAAGAGCAGGATGCCGCCGAGGAAGAGGGCACCGGCGGCCAGCGTGCCGGCCTCCGGGAAGAGCGCCGAACAGAGGACGGCGGCGAGCACCGGGCCGAGCATGTAGCAGAGTTCGTCGGCCGCCTGCTCGAAGGAATTGGCGGTGTGCAGCAGGTCCGGGTCGTTCCGGAAGAGGTGCGCCCAGCGGGCCCGGGACATGCCGCCGGTGTTCGGGGTGGTGGCGGTGACGGCGGTGGTGACGAAGAGGGCCCAGACGGGAGCCCGCTCGTGGACGCAGAGCAGCAGGACCAGGTGGCCCAGGACCGCGTAGGCGGCGGCCGGGACCGCGATCCGGGCCTGGCCGTACCGGTCGACGAGCCGGGCGATCAGCGGGCTGGTGACCGAGCCGACCGCGAGGCCGGTGGCGGTGACCGCACCGGCCAGCGCGTAGGAGCCGTACGCCGCCGCGATCATGATCACTGCGCTGACGCCGAACATGCCCATGGGGAGCCGGGCGATCAGGTTCCCGACGGTGAAGGCGCGGGTGCCGGGGCGGGCGAAGAGGCGGAGGTAGGGATTGGTGGGGATCGGGCGGGGCAGCTCGCGGTAGCGGGGGGCGAGGGCCGGGCCCGCCGGGGTGAGGGTGAGGTCCGGTTGAGGAGGCACGATCCAAGGATCTTTTGGCATGCCCCTGCTGGTCCAACACCTGATCGGTGGCCATTCACGCACCCGTGTTGTTAAATCGCTTCGATGTCCGCCTCGCCCTCACCCCACGACCTCGACCCGCGCCTCCTGCGCGCCTTCACCGCCGTCGCCGAGGAACTCCACTTCACCCGCGCCGCCGCCCGCCTCTACGTCGCCCAACAGGCGCTCAGCCGCGACATCCGCCGCCTGGAGCGCGAACTGGGCACCGAGCTGTTCGTCCGGACCACCCGGCAGGTCTCCCTCACCCCCGACGGCGCCCGACTCCTCCCGTACGCACGCCGGGTGCTCACCGCCCACGACGCACTGCGCGAGGCCTTCCGTGCCGAGCCCCGCCCCCTCCTCGTCGACCTCAATTCCCCCGACCTCGCCCAGGAACAGGTCCTCCGCCGGGCCCGCGAACTCGCCCCCGACCAGGAGCTGATGATCCGCTACGAGAGCGGACTCACCGGCGCCGCGCAGAGCATCCTCGCCGGCCGGATCGACGTCTCCTTCGGCCGGTACGGGGGACTCGACGCCCGACTCCGGGCACAGCTCGACTCCCAGTTCGTCCGCTACGAACCGATGGCCGTCGTCCTCCCCGAGGACCACCCGCTCGCCCACCTGCCGGCCGTCCCGCTCGCCCGGCTCACCGGGGAGCAGATCTACGCCGGCGCCGGGAACGAACGCACGCCCGAGTGGACGGACCTCGCCGCCCGCCTCTTCGCCGGTCGCGGAATCGAGATCGCCCCGCCCGCGCCGCTCGCCGTCGGCCACGAGGAGTTCCGCCGCATCATGGCCAAGCACCGCCATCCGGTGCTCGCCGTCATCGACTTCCCGGCCATGCCCGACTGCGTGATCCGGCCACTCATCGACCCCGTCCCCCTCTCACCCGTGAGCCTGGTGTGGCGCAAGGGACTGCGCCACCCCGGCGTCGACGCCCTGCGCCGGGCCGCCACCGAGATCGGCACCCGGTCCGGCTGGCTGACCCGCCCGCCCGGCACCTGGCTGCCCGAGGGGGAACCGGGGCTACCGACACCCGGGGCGCTCACAGGACCCGCGCGCTCCGGGTGAGAGCAAGGTTCCGTCCCCGACACCTCACGGCATCGGCCTGAAACGAGCCCTTCCTAACGTCGGGCACATCAGGGATCCGACTCCGTGGAGGTGCGACATGAGTGGCCGCTGGATCGAACGCTGGGAACCGGAGGACGAGACCTTCTGGCGCGAGGAAGGGGAGCGGATCGCCAAGCGCAACCTCCTCTTCTCCGTCATCTCCGAGCACATCGGCTTCTCCGTCTGGAGCCTGTGGTCGGTCATGGTCCTCTTCATGGGGCCCCAGTACGGGGTCGACCCCGCCGGCAAGTTCTTCCTGATCGCCATCGCGACCTTCGTCGGATCGCTGATCCGGATCCCGTACGCCTTCGCCGTCGCCCGCTTCGGGGGTCGCAACTGGACGGTCTTCAGCGCCCTGTTGCTGCTGCTCCCGACCGGCTTCGCCTACGCGGTGATGGAGCCCGGCACCTCCTACGGCACCTTCCTCCTGGTGGCGGCGCTCACCGGCGTCGGCGGCGGCAACTTCGCCTCCTCCATGACCAACATCAACGCCTTCTTCCCGCTCCGCAAGAAGGGGTGGGCCCTCGGCCTCAACGCCGGCGGCGGCAACATCGGCGTCGCCGTCGTCCAGCTCGTCGGCCTCCTCGTCATCGGCACCGCCGGCGCCGTACACCCGAGGATCGTGCTCGGCATCTACCTCCCCCTCGTCGTCGTCGCCGGCGTCTGCGCCGCCCTCTTCATGGACAACCTCGCCCCCGTCAAGAACGACACCGGTGCCGCCAGGGAAGCCGTGCAGGCCCGCCACACCTGGATCATGTCCTTCCTCTACATCGGCACCTTCGGCTCCTTCATCGGCTACAGCTTCGCCTTCGGACTCGTCCTGCAGACCCAGTTCGGCCGCACACCGCTGCAGGCCGCCTCGCTCACCTTCATCGGCCCGCTCCTCGGCTCGCTCATCCGGCCCCTCGGCGGCTCCCTCGCCGACCGCTACGGCGGCGCCCGCATCACCCTGTGGACCTTCGCCGCCATGGCCGCCTCGACCGGAGTGGTCGTCTACGCCTCCGTGAGCGAGTCGCTGCCCGTCTTCCTCACCGGCTTCATCGGCCTCTTCGTCCTCACCGGACTCGGCAACGGCTCCACCTACAAGATGATCCCGGCCATCTTCCTCGCCCAGGGCCACCGCAAGGGCCTCGTCGGCGAGGCCGCCGAAGCCTACGGACGGCGGCTCTCCGGAGCCTCCATGGGCCTCATCGGCGCCATCGGCGGGCTCGGCGGGCTCGGCATCAACCTCGCCTTCCGGCAGTCCTTCCAGACCGCCGGCACCGGAACCGCGGCCTTCCTCGCCTTCCTCGCCTTCTACGCGGTCTGCATGCTCGTCACCTGGGCGGTATACCTTCGGAGCCCGGTCACCGCCCCCGACACCCCCCAGGCGCTCGCGGAGCCGGCGCCCCGGACCGGCTACGCGCAGGTGTGACGCCCGATGCCCGGCGCGGACCGTAACGACCAGGAAATACCGGCGAACCGAGACCGTCACGCGTCCCCGTCAGGCTCGGGCCCCATGGACGAGCAAGAACACGGCCCCCTCGCGGGCTTCACCGTCGGCGTCACCGCGGCACGCCGCGCCGACGAGCTGATCGCACTGCTGCGACGGCGCGGCGCGGCCGTCGTCCACGGCCCCGCCCTGCGGATCGTGCCCCTGGCCGACGACGCCGAACTCCTCGCCGCCACCAAGGAACTCGTCGCCCACGCCCCGGACGTCGTCGTCGCCACCACGGCGATCGGCTTCCGGGGCTGGGTCGAGGCGGCCGAGGGCTGGGGACACGGGGAAGAGCTCCTCGGCGTCCTCCGGGGCGTCGAGCTCCTCGCCCGCGGCCCCAAGGTCAAGGGAGCCGTACGGGCCGCCGGACTCACCGAGTCCTGGTCGCCCTCCTCCGAATCCATGGCCGAGGTCCTCGACCGGCTCCTCACCGAAGGCGTCGCCGGCAGACGGATCGCCCTCCAGCTCCACGGCGAACCGCTGCCGGGCTTCGTCGAGGCCCTCACCGCAGCCGGCGCCGAGGTCGTCGGGGTCCCCGTCTACCGCTGGATGCCGCCGGAGGACATCGGCCCGCTCGACCGGCTCCTCGACGCCACCCTCGCCCGCGGGCTCGACGCGGTCACCTTCACCAGTGCACCGGCCGCCGCCTCCCTCTTCTCCCGCGCGGAGCAGCGGGGGGTGCGGGACGAGCTCCTCGCCGCGCTCCGCCACGACGTGCTGGCGGTGTGCGTGGGGCCGGTGACGGCGCTGCCCCTCCAAGCGGAGGGCATCGACACCCACCAGCCCGAGCGGTTCCGGCTCGGGCCGCTCGTCCAGCTCCTCTGCACGGAACTGCCCGCCCGCGCCCGGGTCCTGCCCGTGGCCGGCCACCGCGTCGAGGTCCGCGGACACGCCGTCCTCGTCGACGGCGGGCTGCGCCCCGTCCCGCCCGCCGGCATGGCCCTCCTCGGACTCCTCGCCCGCCGTCCCGGCTGGGTCGTCTCCCGTGCCGACCTGCTCCGTGCGCTCCCCGGTGCGGGACGCGACGAACACGCCGTCGAGACGGCGATGGCCCGCCTGCGCAGCGCCCTCGGCGCGCCCAAGCTGATCCAGACCGTGGTGAAGCGGGGCTACCGCCTGGCGCTGGACCCCACCTCCGACCACAAGTACGACGGCTGACCCCCGGTCGCCGGGACGCCCTCCGGGACGCACCGCCCCGCACGGCAGCGCCCGGTACCGTACCGGGATGATCACCGAAAGCCCCCGGATCCGTCCCGCCGCACCCGGTGACGCCCCCGCGCTGGCCCGCGCCCTGATGCGGAACCGCACCCACATGAAGCCCTGGGAACCCCACCGGCCCGAGCGCTACTACACCGCGGAGGCCCAGGTCGAACGGCTCACCGACGGCGCTGCGCAGTGGATCGCCGTGGACGGGGACGAGGTCGTCGGAGCAGCCACCCTCTCCGGCATCGTCCTCGGGGCCTTCCGCAGCGCCTCCCTCGGGTACTGGGTGGACCGGGACCACACCGGCCGCGGCCTCGCCACCGCGCTCGTCGGGACGGTCTGCCGCGGCGCCCGGGAGGGACTGGGCCTGCACCGGATCCAGGCCGGGACCCTGCTCCACAACCACGCCTCCCAACGGGTCCTCGTCAAGAGCGGATTCACCCGGATCGGCACCGCGCCCCGCTACCTCCACATCGACGGCGACTGGCGCGACCACCACCTCTTCCAGCGGATCCTGCACGACGATCCGCCGCCCCACGGCTGATCACGCCTGACACGACGCCCCCTCGTGGCGTACGCTCGACGGCTGCCCAGTGCACATGAGAAGGGGGCCTCCGTGGCCGCGCAGGAAGCCGTCGACACGGTCATGGACCGTGAGATCGGTGTCGAACAGGAACATCTGGATCAGGTCTACCGCCGTCTCGAGGAGAAGATCCACGAGGCGGAGTTCCTGATGAACGACGCCGCCCAGCGGGGTCAGGTCGGCACGCCCGGCGCGCTCGCCGAACGCGACGCCCAGGTCTTCCGGGCCGGCATCCACCTCAACCGGCTCAACAACGAGTTCGAGGACTTCCTCTTCGGCCGGATCGACCTGCTGTACGGCAAGGACGGGAAGAAGGGGCCCGACGGCGCCTACACCTCCGTCGAGCCCGCCGAGGACGCCGTGCGCCCCGACAACACCGCCGAGATCGGCGAGACCCTCCACATCGGCCGGATCGGCGTCCTCGACGCCGACTACGCACCGCTCGTGATCGACTGGCGCGCGCCCGCCGCCGCCCCCTTCTACCGCTCCACCCCCGTCGACCCCGGCCGGGTGGTCCGGCGCCGGGTGATCCGCTCCAAGGGCCGCAAGGTCCTCGGGGTCGAGGACGACCTGATGCGTCCCGAGCTCCGCGCCACCCTCGACGGCCGCGAACTGCCCGTCATCGGCGACGGCGCCCTGATGGCCGCCCTCGGCCGGGCCCGCAGCCACAGCATGCGGGACATCGTCTCCTCCATCCAGGCGGAGCAGGACCTGGTCATCCGCGCGCCCGCGGCCTCCGTGGCCTACGTCGAGGGCGGTCCGGGGACCGGGAAGACGGCGGTCGCCCTGCACCGGGCCGCCTATCTGCTCTACCAGGACCGGCGGCGGTACGCGGGCGGCATCCTGATCGTCTCCCCGACCCCGCTCCTCGTCTCGTACACCGAGGGCGTCCTGCCCTCCCTCGGCGAGGAGGGGCAGGTCGCGATCCGTGCCCTCGGCTCGCTGGTCGACGGTGTCGAGGCCACCGCCTACGACGAGCCGGCCATCGCCCGGATCAAGGGCTCCTCCCGCATGCTCCACGTGCTCCGCAAGGCGGCCCGGGGCGCCCTGGAGACCCCCGCCCCCAAGTCCCAGCCCGAGTTGGGCGAGGACACCGGGGCCGCCCCCGCCGGCACCCCCACGCTGCTGCGCGTCGTCGCCTTCGGGCGCCGCCTGGAGCTGGAGGCGGACGAGCTCCGCCGGATCCGCCACAACGTCCTCGGCGGCACCGCCCCCGTCAACCTGCTCCGGCCGCGGGCCCGTCGACTGCTCCTCGACGCCCTGTACGCCAAGTCCGGTGCCGTGGGCCGGCACAGCGACCCCGAACTCGCCGCCGAGCTGCGCTCCTCCTTCGACGAGGACGTGTCCACGGAGGACTCCTTCCTGTCCTTCCTCGACGCCTGGTGGCCCGAGCTGACCCCCCGCCAGGTCCTCGACGCGATGGCCGACGAGCGGCGGCTCGGCCGCTGGGCCCGCCGGATCCTCACCCCCGGCGAGGTGCGGAAGCTCGCCCGCTCGCTGCGCCGCCGGGAGGCATCCGTCCACGACGTGGCCCTCCTGGACGAGCTGAGCACCCTGCTCGGCGCCCCGGCTCGGCCCCGCAAGAAGCGGGAGTACGACCCGCTGGACCAGCTCACGGGCCTGGAAGAGCTGATGCCGGTCCGGGAGGAGACCCAGCGGGAGCGGGCCGAGCGGCTCGCGGCGGAGCGCACCGAGTACGCCCACGTCATCGTGGACGAGGCCCAGGACCTGACGCCGATGCAGTGGCGGATGGTCGGCCGGCGCGGCCGGCACGCCACCTGGACGATCGTCGGGGACCCCGCGCAGTCCTCCTGGTCGGACCCGGACGAGGCCGCCGAGATCCGCGACGAGGCCCTCGGCAGCAGGCCGCGGCGCCGTTTCGAACTCACCGTCAACTACCGCAACCCTGCGGAGATCGCCGAGCTGGCCGCGAAGGTCCTGGCACTCGCCATGCCGGGCAAGGAGTCGCCGCGCGCCGTCCGCTCGACGGGCGTCCGGCCCCGCTTCGTGGCGGTGGCGGAGCAGGCGGATCTGGCCGGAACCGTACGTTTCGAGGCGGAGCGGCTCCTGGACGAGGTGGACGGCACGGTCGGCGTCGTCGTGGCCATGAACCGGCGCCGCGAGGCGGCCGACTGGCTCGCCGGCCTCGGCGACCGGGTGGTGGCGCTCGGTTCCCTGGAGGCGAAGGGCCTGGAGTACGACGCCACGGTGGTCGTCTCGCCCGCGGAGATCGCCGATGAGTCCCCGGCCGGACTGCGGGTCCTCTACGTGGCCCTGACCCGCTCCACACAGGCCCTGACGGTGCTCTCCGGCGACCGGGACGTGCCGGACGAGGCAGGCGTCCCCGACCTGCTGCGGGACTGATCCAGGGGCAGGTCGGAGGCTGATTTCCGGTCAACCTGTGGCGCTGGAATCGCCGGACGGGGTGGTTTGTTAGCCTTGTCGTGGCACCGGCTCGATCCAAGCCCCCGGGCCCAACCTTCGTCCCTCAGAGGGACCACTTGCCGCGAGGCGAGCATGGCGGGTCGGTGCCACTTAGACGTACGCACGAAGTTGAGGCCCCTGTCACCTCAGGTGACGGGGGCCTCTTCTGTTTCCCTCGAACTTCTCGTATGGTGGAAACTACTTTCCGAAAACAAAAAGACCGCATTACCTGCTACCGGCAGGTAGGTGCGACCATCGGAGGGCGCCGCCAGGCAACCAGCCGGGGCGGCGTAGCAACGAAGCTCAGGGAAAGCAGAGGAACTCGGCCATGGCAACGGCGCCCAGCGTCTCGTACTCGATGACGGTCCGGCTGGAGGTTCCCGCGAGCGGGACCGCGGTCTCCCAGCTCACCACCGCGGTGGAGTCCCACGGCGGATCCGTCACCGGCCTCGACGTGACCGCCTCCGGCCACGAGAAGCTCCGCATCGACGTCACCATCGCCGCCACCTCGACCGCGCACGCCGACGAGATCGTCGAGCAGCTCCGCGCCATCGAGGGCGTCACCCTCGGGAAGGTTTCCGACCGCACGTTCCTGATGCACCTCGGCGGCAAGATCGAGATGGCGTCGAAGCATCCCATCCGCAACCGTGACGACCTCTCCATGATCTACACCCCGGGCGTCGCCCGGGTGTGCATGGCGATCGCCGAGAACCCCGAGGACGCCCGCCGCCTCACCATCAAGCGCAACTCCGTCGCGGTCGTCACCGACGGCTCCGCCGTCCTCGGCCTCGGCAACATCGGCCCCAAGGCCGCCCTGCCCGTCATGGAGGGCAAGGCGGCCCTCTTCAAGCGCTTCGCCGGCATCGACGCCTGGCCGATCTGCCTCGACACCCAGGACACCGACGAGATCGTCGCGATCGTCAAGGCGATCGCCCCCGGCTTCGCGGGGATCAACCTGGAGGACATCTCGGCGCCCCGCTGCTTCGAGATCGAGGCCCGACTGCGCGAGGCCCTCGACATCCCCGTCTTCCACGACGACCAGCACGGCACCGCCATCGTCGTCCTGGCGGCCCTCACCAACGCGCTGCGCGTGGTCGGCAAGGGCATCGGCGACGTACGGGTCGTCATGTCCGGTGCCGGTGCCGCCGGTACGGCCATCCTGAAGCTGCTCCTCGCGGCGGGAGTGAAGCACGCGGTCGTCGCCGACATCCACGGCGTCGTGCACGCGGGCCGTGAGGACCTCGTGGAGGCCCCGGTCGATTCGCCGCTGCGCTGGATCGCCGACAACACCAACCCCGAGGGCGTCACCGGCACCCTCAAGCAGGCCGTCGTCGGTGCGGACGTCTTCATCGGGGTCTCGGCCCCGAACCTGCTCGGCGCCGAGGACGTCGCCGCCATGGCGGAGGGAGCCATCGTGTTCGCGCTCGCGAACCCCGACCCGGAGGTCGACCCGGCCGCCGCCCGGCAGACCGCGGCCGTCGTCGCCACCGGCCGCTCGGACTTCCCGAACCAGATCAACAACGTGCTGGTCTTCCCGGGCGTCTTCCGCGGCCTGCTCGACGCCCAGTCCCGCACCGTCAACACGGAGATGATGCTGGCGGCGGCCTCGGCCCTGGCGGACGTCGTCACCGAGGGCGAGCTGAACCCGAACTACATCATCCCGTCGGTCTTCAACGACAAGGTCGCCGGAGCGGTCGCCGGCGCCGTCCGCAACGCGGCGAAGGCCGCGGGCGCGGGTGTGGTCCCCGAGGGCCGCTGACGGCGCGTCGTGATTCGCGGAGCCGTAAACCCGCCTTTAGGGTTGCTTTTCGACTCCGCCCGGTTTTGGTGGAGTCGACAGAACGTCACCACCGCGGGGCGCTGGCGCTTTTCGTGTGACCCGCGGGGGTGCCGGATTGGCGTTCCCGCCGCTGGTGGGGGCAGGATGCGTGTTTGGGCGCGAGGGTCTGCCATTTGACCCGGGTCCGGGGACTGTCCGAGGGCCCTGGCAGCATCGGCTTCGCTGTACCCAGTCGCGCGGCTTCCGCCGCGTGGCACGCCTCACAGGCAAGAAGAACACGGGAGTAACAACATGAACCGCAGTGAGCTGGTGGCCGCCCTGGCCGACCGTGCCGAGGTGACCCGCAAGGACGCCGACGCCGTGCTGGCCGCTCTCGCCGAGACCGTTGGTGAGGTCGTCGCCAAGGGCGACGAGAAGGTCACCATCCCCGGCTTCCTGACCTTCGAGCGCACCCACCGTGCCGCTCGCACCGCTCGTAACCCGCAGACCGGCGACCCGATCGACATCCCGGCCGGCTACAGCGTGAAGGTCTCCGCGGGCTCGAAGCTCAAGGAAGCCGCCAAGGGCAAGTAAGACGGCCTGTAGGCGCACGAAGGGCGGCCACCCCCTGTGCGGGGTGGCCGCCCTTTCGTTCGCACCGCTGAGGGCCCCTGGGGGCCCGCGGCGCCTTGCCCGGGGGCTCAGACCAGTGCGCTGCCCGGCAGCTCGACCTTGGCGCCGAGCTCGACGAGCTTCTCCATGAAGTTCTCGTAGCCGCGGTTGATCAGCTCGATGCCGTGCACCCGCGAGGTGCCCTGGGCCGCGAGTGCCGCGATGAGGTAGGAGAAGCCGCCGCGCAGGTCGGGGATGACCAGGTCGGCGCCCTGGAGTCGGGTCGGGCCGGACACGACCGCCGAGTGCAGGAAGTTCCGCTGCCCGAAGCGGCAGTCGGAGCCGCCGAGGCACTCGCGGTAGAGCTGGATGTGCGCGCCCATCTGGTTCAGCGCCGAGGTGAAGCCGAGCCGGGACTCGTAGACCGTCTCGTGGACGATGGAGAGGCCGGCGGCCTGCGTCAGCGCCACGACCAGCGGCTGCTGCCAGTCGGTCTGGAAGCCGGGGTGCACGTCGGTCTCCAGGGCGATCGCGTTGAGCGAGCCGCCCGGGTGCCAGAAGCGGATGCCCTCGTCGTCGATCTCGAAGGCGCCGCCGACCTTCCGGTACGTGTTGAGGAAGGTCATCATCGAACGCTGCTGGGCGCCGCGCACGTAGATGTTGCCCTCGGTGGCGAGCGCCGCCGAGGCCCAGGAAGCCGCCTCCAGGCGGTCCGGGAGCGCCCGGTGGGTGTAGCCGTCGAGGCGGTCCACGCCGGTGATCCGGATGGTCCGGTCGGTGTCCATGGAGATGATCGCGCCCATCTTCTGCAGGACGCAGATGAGGTCTTCGATCTCGGGCTCCACGGCCGCGTTGGACAGCTCGGTGACGCCCTCCGCGAGGACCGCCGTGAGCAGCACCTGCTCGGTCGAGCCGACCGAGGGGTAGGGGAGGCGGATCTTGCAACCGCGAAGACGCTGCGGCGCCTCCAGGTACTGCCCGTCCGCCCGCTTCTCGATGGTGGCGCCGAACTGGCGGAGCACGTCGAAGTGGAAGTCGATGGGCCGACCGCCGATGTCGCAGCCGCCCAGGCCCGGAATGAAGGCGTGGCCGAGGCGGTGCAGCAGCGGGCCGCAGAAGAGGATCGGGATGCGCGACGAACCGGCGTGGGCATCGATGTCAGCCACGTTGGCGGACTCGACGTGCGTCGGGTCGAGGACGAGCTCGCCGGGTTCCTCGCCCGGGCGGACCGTCACGCCGTGCAGTTGGAGCAGTCCGCGGACCACGCGGACGTCACGGATGTCCGGCACGTTGCGCAGCCGGCTGGGGCCGCTGCCGAGCAGAGCGGCGACCATCGCCTTGGGCACGAGGTTCTTCGCGCCGCGGACGCGGATCTCGCCCTCCAGCGGGGTGCCGCCGTGGACAAGCAGGACATCGTCTGTGCCGGTCATGAATCTCGCGTTCCGAAGTGGGTCCGACAGGGGGCCAGAGAAAAGGGTAAGGGTCCATGAGACCCCGTTCGGGTGTCTCGTGGGACCTGTCAGACGTAATGAATTCGGCACAACACCCTCTGTTCCCGCGACCTTGCGGAGTGTCACCGTCCGGTTGTCCTCGCGGAGGTCTTCCACCCCGTACTTCCGTCGCCCCTGAACTGCGGAGCTCCCCGGGCTCCCGGAGATCCCCGCCGACGCCCCACGCGAACGCCGAAGATGCGGGATCATGTGTCGCATGACCGAGGTGTCCTCGCTCACAGGGCGGCTGCTCGTCGCCACACCCGCGCTGGCGGACCCGAACTTCGACCGCGCGGTCGTCCTGCTGCTCGACCACGACGACGAGGGTTCGCTCGGGGTCGTCCTCAACCGGCCCACGCCGGTCACCGTCGGTGACATCCTCGCCCCCTGGGCCGCCCTCGCCGGCGAGCCCGGCGTCGTCTTCCAGGGCGGCCCCGTCTCGCTCGACGCGGCCCTCGGCATCGCGGTGATCCCCGGCGACGAGGGCCCCCTCGGCTGGCGGCGGGTGTACGGTGCGATCGGCCTGGTCGACCTGGAGACGCCGCCCGAACTGCTCGGACCCGCGCTCGGCTCGCTGCGGATCTTCGCCGGGTACGCGGGGTGGGGCCCCGGGCAGTTGGAGTCCGAGCTCGGTGACGGCGCCTGGTACGTGGTCGAGTCGGAGCCCGGTGACGTCTCCTCACCGCACCCCGAGACGCTCTGGCGGCAGGTGCTGCGGCGCCAGCGCGGTGAACTCGCGATGATCGCGACGTACCCGGACGACCCGTCCCTGAACTGACCCCGGCGGAGCGAGGCCGTCCGGGCGGGCGCGGGGCTTCACCGGGGTCCCTCGCGAGGACGGGGGCGCGCCCGTTCGATGACGGGCGCGCTGACGCTCCGTCGCTGCCCGCGGGTCCCGATGTGCCCGTCCGTGCCGCCGGCCGTGCGCGCCCCGCCGCTCCGTCGAAGGGCCCCGGCCGCCGGTCGGCCGAGTCGATCCCGGTCCGCCCGCGCCGCTCCGCCCCGTGGTGCGACGGCCGCTCCGGCTTCCCGGTCGACGTGAGTACCCTTGGGTCCCATGAGCACTCTCGAGCCCGAGCGCGGGGCAGGTACGGGAACCCTCGTTGAGCCGACGCCGCAGGTGTCCCACGGTGACGGCGACCACGAGCGCTACGCCCATTACGTCCAGAAGGACAAGATCATGGCGAGCGCCCTCGACGGCACGCCCGTCGTGGCGCTGTGCGGCAAGGTCTGGGTACCGGGGCGCGACCCCAAGAAGTACCCGGTCTGCCCGATGTGCAAGGAGATCTACGAATCCATGGGCGCCGGTGGCGGCGACAAGGACAAGGGCGGCAAGGACAAGTAGCACTGCACTGCCCCCTGGCGGTCGGGACGAGCCTTCGGCGGCCCCCGCCGCGCGTACTCCGGTACGTGCGTCGGGGGCCGCTTCGCTTGGCGCGGAACGCCTCCCGGCCGCACGGTCGTTGCGCGGTCCGCTCCCGTCCGTCACGGAGCGGTCGGGGTCGGCGGGACCCCTTGTCGTCCCGCCCCGGGCGCACCTAACCTCAGTCGTGTTGTGTTGTGCGAAACGGTCGTTGCGCATGATGCAACGCACTTGCCCGGAAGGGAGTGCCGTGGGACGGCCCGCCGGCGGCACCGCCTGCAGCACCGCCCGGGCCGCCGCCCGCCCGCCGGGCCGACCGCGATGACGATCCGGGTGTTCGTCTTCTCCGCCCTCGTACGGCTCCGCCCGGCCCCGGGCCCCGGCGGAGCGGTGAAGGACCGACACAATGACCTCAGAGACCCCCGACCACGACCTGATCCCGCTGCCCGCACGGACCGTGGGACCGCACCGCGGCGGTTTCCCCCTCGACCACCGGACCACCCTGAGCGCGGCCCCCGGCACCGAGACCACCGAACGCTGGCTGCGCACCGCCCTCGGCGCCGCCTTCGCGCTCCCGCTCCGGCCACCGGCAGACGGGGACGACGCCCCCGCCATCCGGCTCCGCCTCGACGGGACGCTCGCCCCCGAGGCGTACCGGCTCGACGTCCTGGCCGACCGTGCCGTCGAGATCACCGGAGGCGGCCCCGCCGGAGTGTTCTGGGGCGCCCAGACCCTGCGTCAACTCCTCGGCCCCGAAGCCTTCCGGAAGGCGCCGACGCGGAACCGGCCGCCCGTGACCCTGGCGGCCCGGACGATCGAGGACGCCCCCCGCTTCGGCTGGCGCGGGCTGCTGCTCGACGTTTCCCGGCACTTCATGCCCAAGGACGACGTCCTGCGCTACCTGGACCTCCTCGCCGCCCACAAGCTCAACGTCCTCCACCTCCACCTCACCGACGACCAGGGCTGGCGCATCGAGATCGAGCGCCACCCCCGACTCACCGGGGTGGGCGCCCGAAGGGCCCGCACCAAGTGGGGGCACCGGGCCTCGCCGCTCTGGACCGAGACCCCGCACGGCGGTTTCTACACCCACGACGACATCCGCGAGATCGTCGCCTACGCCGCCGACCGGCACGTCACCGTCGTGCCCGAGATCGACCTCCCCGGCCACGCGCAGGCGGCCATCGCCGCCTACCCCGAGCTCGGCAACACCGACGTCGTCGACACCGCGGCGCTCACCGTCTGGGACACCTGGGGGGTCAACCCGAACGTCCTCGCCCCGACCGAAGCCGTCCTCCGCTTCTACGAGGGAGTCTTCGAGGAAGTCCTCGACCTCTTCCCGGCCACCTTCGTCCACGTCGGCGGCGACGAGTGCCCCAAGGACCAGTGGAAGGCGTCCCCGACCGCCCAGGCCCGCATCCGCGAGCTGGGGCTCGCCGACGAGGACGAGCTCCAGTCCTGGTTCATCCGCCACTTCGACCGCTGGCTCGCCGCCCGGGGCCGCCGCCTCATCGGGTGGGACGAGATCCTGGAGGGCGGCCTCGCCGAGGGCGCCGCCGTGTCCTCCTGGCGCGGATACGCGGGCGGCATCGCCGCCGCCGAGGCCGGCCACGACGTCGTCATGTGCCCCGAGCAGCACGTCTACCTCGACCACCGCCAGGCGCCGGGCGAGGACGAGCCGGTCCCGATCGGCTACGTGCGCACCCTGGAGGACGTCTACCGCTTCGAACCCGTCCCGCCCGGCCTCGCACCGGAGGCCGCCGCCCGCGTCCTGGGTACCCAGGCCAACGTCTGGACCGAGGTGATGGAGAACCGTTCCCGCGTCGACTACCAGGTCTTCCCGCGCCTCGCCGCCTTCGCCGAGGTCGCCTGGTCCGCGCTCCCCGCGCCCGAGGCGCGCGACCACGCAGACTTCGAGCGCCGCATGCGCGCCCACTACCGGCGCCTGGACGCCCTCGGAGTCGACTACCGGCCGCCCACCGGCCCCCACCCCTGGCAACGGCGCCCCGGGGTCCTCGGCAGGCCCCTGGAGGGAGCGCCCCCGAACGTGTGAGGGACCCGACGTTCCCGGGTCACCCAAGAGCGTCGAAAGGGGAGTTACCGTCACCCCCGGGACGTCCCGGACCGAGCGGTCCTTCACGGACCCTCGCACCGGACTCCTCGGAAGATGTGCCAGAGTTGCCACGTCCGGAGTGTGAGCACGTACGGTACGCCCACACGCAGGCGCGACCACCGGGCACAGTCGGGGACCACCGGGACACCGGGAAGGGGCAGCGGGTTGACCACGCACGCACCACAGACGGCGCAGTCCGTGACGCTGCCCGCCTCGCTCGACGAGGCCGTGGCGGCGCTCACGGCCATGCCCGCCGCCGTACCCGTCGCCGGCGGCACCGACCTCATGGCCGCCGTCAACAAGGGCCAGCTCCGCCCCGCCGGACTCGTCGGCCTGGGCCGCATCAACGAGATCCGTGGCTGGCAGTACCAGGACGGACACGCCCTCCTCGGCGCGGGCCTCACCCACTCCAGGATGGGCCGCCCCGACTTCGCCGCCCTCATCCCGGCCCTCGCCGCCGCCGCCCGCGCCGCCGGACCGCCCCAGGTCCGCAACGCCGGGACCCTCGGCGGCAACGTCGTCACCGCCGCCCCCACCGGCGACTCGCTGCCCGTCCTCGCCGCCCTGGAAGCCGACCTCGTCGTCTTCGGGCCGCTCGGCAGCCGCGAGATCCCCGTCTCCCACCTCCTCGCGGGCCGCGACCTCCTGGCCCCCGGCGAGCTCGTCGGCTTCGTCCGGGTGCCCCTGCTCCACGCCCCCCAGGTCTTCCTGAAGGCCACCGGCCGCACCGGCCCGGCCCGGGCCACCGCCTCCGTCGCCGTGGTCCTCGACCCGGCCCGCCGGGGCGTGCGCTGCGCGGTCGGCGCTGTCGCGCCCATGCCGCTGCGCCCCCTCGAAGCGGAGCGCTGGATCGCCTCGCTGGTGGACTGGGACAACGACCGGGGGCTCGCACCGGAAGCGCTCGCGGCGTTCGGCGAGTACGTCGCCGCCGCCTGCATCCCGGACCCGCAGGGCGACGCACCGTTGCCCCCGGGCGTACTGCACCTGCGGCGCACGGTCGCCGCACTCGCCCGACGGGCACTGGGGAGGGCACTCTCGTGAGCAACAACGATCAACAGCAGAACCCCGGCGGCTGGGAGCCGATCCCCCAGAGCGAGGGGTACGACGGCGATGCGACGGCCTTCGTCCAGTTGCCGCCCGACTTCATGCTGGACGGCGTCCCGCTGGAGGCGCCGGGCCACGGCTACGTACCGCCGATGATCACCCCGCTCCAGCCCCTGAACCCGCCGGCCGACCCGGCGGCAACGGGCAGTTGGACGGTGCACACCCCGACGGAGGCGCAGCAGACGCCGTACTACGAGGGGAGCCCGTACGGCGATCAGAGCGGGGCGTACGCGGGCGATTACCACCCGGACGTCTCCTACCAGGACGGCTCGTACCCGGACGGCTCCCACCCGGGTGGTTCGGCCCACGACGGCTCGTACCCGGACGGCTCCTATCCGGACGGTCCGTTCCAGGGGGCGGAGCGCTTCCAGCCGCCCGCATACGTCGAGCAGGCGGTCGAGCACGTCGAGCACGACCCGAACGCGACGGCCGAGTGGCGCTTCGAGGAGGTGGCGCCCGCCGCCGAGCCCGGAGCCACCGGCCAGTGGCAGATTCCGGCCGTACCGGAAGAGCCCCCGGCCCATGCCGGGGCCGGCGCAACCCTGCCGGGCGGTGCTCCCGCGCCCTGGGCCCTCCCGGAGGAGCCCGCCGCGGAGGCGCCCGAGGTTCCCGAGGCGGCAGAGGTTCCCGAGGCGTCCGAGCCCCTGGAGGCCCCGGAGGTGCCGGAAGCCCCGGAGGCCTCCGGGGACTTCGGGCCCGCGGAGCCGAACGTGGAGGAGCCGCCGGAGCTCACGGACCCGGCCGTGCCGGAGCCGGTCGCCGACGAGGAGTCCCCGGCCACCCCGGACGATCCGAGCACTCCGGACGCCCCGGTCGTCTCCGCGGCTCCGGCGGGCCCCGAGGCTCCGGTCGTCTCCGAGACCCCCGTCGTCTCCGAGGCTCCGGTCCTTCCGGCCGCCCCGGTCGTCGTGGAGGCTCCGGGGACACCCGGCGAGGTGGTTCCCGAGCCCGCCGCGGCGGTCGACGCCTCGACCGACAGCGACGAACACCCGCACGTCTCGTACACGCTGCGGGTCAACGGGACCGACCGGCCCGTCACCGGTTCCTGGATCGGCGAGTCGCTGCTCTACGTCCTGCGCGAGCGCCTCGGCCTGGCCGGAGCCAAGGACGGCTGCTCGCAGGGGGAGTGCGGGGCCTGCACCGTGCAGGTCGACGGCCGGCTCGTCGCGTCCTGCCTGGTGCCCGCGGCGACCACCGCCGGGAGCGAGGTGCGGACCGTCGAGGGCCTCGCGACCGACGGCGAGCCCTCCGACGTGCAGCGTGCGATGGCCCGGTGCGGCACCGTCCAGTGCGGCTTCTGCATCCCCGGCATGTGCATGACCGTGCACGACCTCCTGGAGGGCAACCACGCCCCCACGGAACTGGAGACCCGCCAGGCCCTCGCCGGCAACCTCTGCCGTTGCTCGGGCTACCGGGGCGTGCTCCAAGCCGTCCGGGACGTCGTCGCCGAGCGCGAGGCCACCGCCACGGCCACCGCGCCCGAGAACACCGACGCGCCCCGTGTCCCGCAGCAGATCCCCCACCCGCACGACGGAGGCATGGCGTGAGCAGCGACGCGACCACCGCGGCTCCCACGACGCCGGACACCGCTCCCGGAGTCCCCGGCCAGGAACCGGCCGCCCACGGCCTCGGCACCTCGCTCCCGCAAGCCACGGCGCGGGCGAAGGCCGAGGGCACCTTCCCGTACGCCTCCGACCTGTGGGCCGAAGGGCTGCTCTGGGCCGCGATCCTGCGCTCCCCGCACCCCCACGCCCGGATCGTGTCGATCGACACCACGGCCGCCGCAGCCATGCCCGGCGTACGGGCCGTGGTCACGGCCGCCGACGTGCCGGGTGCAGCGACGTACGGCCGCCGGGTCGCCGACCGCCCCGTCTTCGCCACCGACCTGGTCCGGCACCACGGAGAGGCCCTCGCCGCCATCGCGGCGGACCACCCGGACACCGCCCGGCTCGCCGCCGCGGCGATCGCCGTCGAGTACGAACTGCTCGAACCGGTGACGGACCCGGAGAAGGCCTTCGAGGCCGAGGCGCTGCACCCCGACGGAAACCTGATCCGACACATCCCGCTGCACTTCGGCGACCCCGAGGCGACCGGCGAGGTCATCGTCGAGGGCCTGTACCGGATCGGACGCCAGGACCCGGCGCCCATCGGCGCCGAGGCCGGCCTGGCCGTGCCGCGCCCAGACGGCGGGGTGGAGATCTACACCGCATCGACCGACCCGCACACCGACCGCGACCTGGCCGCCGCCTGCTTCGGCCTGGCGCCCGAGCAGGTCAAGCTGGTCGTCACCGGGGTTCCCGGCGCCACCGGCGACCGCGAGGACCCGGGCTTCCAGATCCCGCTCGGCCTGCTCGCCCTGCGCACCGGCTGCCCGGTCAAGCTCACCGCCACGCGCGAGGAGTCCTTCCTCGGCCACGCCCACCGACACCCGACCCTGCTGAGGTACCGTCACCACGCGGACGCCGAAGGGCGCTTGGTCAAGGTGGAGGCACAGATCCTGCTCGACGCGGGCGCCTACGCGGACTCCTCGTCCGAGTCGCTCGCCGCGGCCGTGGCCTTCGCCTGTGGCCCGTACGTCGTCCCGCACGCCTTCGTCGAGGGCTGGGCCGTCCGTACGAACAACCCCCCGTCCGGCCACGTGCGGGGCGAGGGCGCGATGCAGGTGTGCGCGGCCTACGAGGCCCAGATGGACAAGCTGGCCGCCAAGCTGGGCGTGGACCCGGCCGAGTTGCGCATGCGGAACGTCATGGCGACCGGTGACATCCTGCCCACCGGACAGACCGTCACCTGCCCGGCCCCGGTGGCCGAACTGCTCTCCGCGGTGAGGGACTTCCCGCTTCCCGCCCTGCCCAAGGACAGCCCCGAGGGCGATTGGCTGCTGCCCGGCGGCCCCGAAGGCGCGGGCGAGCCGGGCGCGGTGCGCCGCGGCGTGGGCTATGCGCTCGGCATGGTGCACATGCTGGGCGCGGAGGGCACCGACGAGGTCTCGACGGCGACCGTGCGGGTCATGGACGGAGTGGCGACGGTCATCTGCTCGGCCGTGGACACCGGTTCGGGCTTCTCGACGCTCGCCCGGCAGATCGTCCAGGAGACCCTCGGCATCGACGAGGTCCACGTCGCCCCCGTCGACACCGACCAGCCGCCGGCGGGCCCGGCCGCCCACGGCCGGCACACCTGGGTCTCGGGCGGAGCGGTGGAACGGGCCGCGAAGATGGTCCGCACCCAGCTCCTCCAGCCGCTGGCCCACAAGTTCGGCATGTCGACCGAACTGCTCCAGATCACCGACGGCAAGATCACCTCGTACGACGGGGTCCTGTCCACGACCGTGATGGAAGCGATGGACGGCAAGGAACTCTGGGCCACCGCCCAGTGCCGCCCCCACCCCACCGAGCCCCTCGACGAATCGGGCCAGGGCGACGCCTTCGTCGGCCTCGCGTTCTGCGCGATCCGTGCGGTCGTGGACGTCGACATCGAACTCGGCGCCGTGCGCGTCGTGGAGATGGCCGTCGCCCAGGACGTCGGTCGCATCCTCAACCCCGCCCAACTCGCCGCCCGCATCGAGGCCGGCGTCACCCAGGGGGTCGGCGCGGCCCTCACGGAGAACCTCCGCACGGCCCGTGGTCTGGTCCGGCACCCCGACCTGACGGGCTATGCACTTCCGACATCCCTGGACGCCCCGGACATTCGCATCGTGAAACTCGTCGAGGAACGCGATGTGGTGGCCCCCTTCGGAGCCAAGGCGGCGAGCGCCGTCCCCGTCGTCACCTCACCCGCCGCAGTGGCTTCAGCAGTACGCGCGGCGACGGGACGCCCCGTCAACCGCCTCCCGATCCGCCCCCAGGCGGCCGTTGCCGCACCCAATTCGTAACCATGTGATGTCCGTTGCTTGTGCAATCCAGAGGTGCGGACTGTCGTCGCTCCTGACTACAGTGGACTTCTAGAACCGTGCCGCACGCGGCACGGTGGTTCACCGGGGGAGGGACACGAGCGTGGAAGCCTACATGGACGGGGGAGGCTCGTTCGGCATGCGGGCCATGAGCAAGGAAGCCGTTCGCTACAACTCCGAGTCCATGTCGGAGTTCAAGACGAGCATCGACGGGCTGATCGAGATGCTCACCTCGTCCGAGGCCGACCACGGCAAGATGAAGTCGGACCCGGTGACGCGCAGTCAGCTCGGCGGTGGCGGTGCGGCCTGGATCGAAGCGGCCGGCCTGCACGACTCGTACAACACCGTCCTCAAGCAACTGACAGAACTATCCAGCCTGTTGCAGGACTGTCTGGAGGGTCTCGGCATCGCGGTCGTCGGTTCGAAGGACGGCTTCGAGCAGTTGGACGAGGACACCAAGCGCAAGATGATCAACATTCACCAGCGGACCGAGGACGCCAGGGCGAGGGCTGATCGGGAAGCGGGCCTCGTCCGGGAGGACACGAGCAGCCAGAGCACCGAGGACGGGCCCACCTTCAGGTAAGGCGGCGCTGACGGGACGACGGGGACACGGGGAAGAGGCGAAGATGAGGCCTGCAGAGGGCGGCAGGGGTGGCGGGACGGACTTCCACTCCATGCCCCACCAGAAGATGCTGGAGTGGCTGGACGAGGCCGAGACGTACCCGATCAGGAACGCCGGCGACCGCTTGAAGGCGGCTGCCGAGGAGTTGGAGCGCATTGCTGGCCAGCTCAAGAACCGTACGGGGCGCGTCGATTGGCAGGGCGAGGCGGAGAAGGCGTTCACGGAATGGGCCGCGAACGTCGTGAGCTCGACGTACTCGCTCAGCAAGTACAGCGCCGACGCCGCCCAGCAGATGGCCGACGCCTCCCAGGCGCTCGCCTCCGCCAAGAGCGCCATTCCGCGCTACACCTCCCACGAGGCGGCCAAGGCGAGCTTGGAAGCGGCGCAGAAGTACCACAACGATCCCGACTCGGCGACCATCGCGCGCAACGCGCGGAATGCCTTGTCCCCCAGCGAGGAGCTCCAGGCCATTGAGGCCAAGGAGAGGGAGAACCAGCAGGCAGCCGCGGACGAGATGCGGAAGCTCTCCAGCGCGTACTACTGGTCCGGCCGCCGCATGACGGACATGGTGCCGCCGACGTTCCCGCCGCCACCGGGGGCTTTCGTGCCGGATGCGGCGGGTGAAAGCAATACCTCCTCAGGCATCGGCGGTTCGTCCTCTTGGAGCGGTTCGAGTTCTACGGGCACGATCTCGACGGCGCAACCCTCGCCTCTGCAGTCGGGCACTCGGATGCCCGATGCTCGTACACCCTTGCCCACTGAAGAGTTGACAGGGGCTACGCAGGTCACCCGCCCAGCGGTGAGGCCCGAGGTTCCTGTGGATCTCGGCATCGATAGCGTCGGAACGCTGCCGCAGCCGACCACGACCGGTCCGGCGACGCAGCCGCCCGGCGGCTCGTCCATGCCGGGCAGGCCGGAGGGGGGCACGCCTCCGTTCGTGACGACCCCGGGAGTTGCTCCGATCATGGCGAAGGGGGGCCCGGGATCCCTCGGTACCACCTCGCCCGTTGCCGGAGGCACGGGGACCCCCCGTGGCTCGGCCACCGGTGGCGTTCGTGCGGGAACTACCTTGCCCCGGGAAGGCATTACTGGTGGCCGTGCGGTTCCCAGCACTACGGGTCGACCAGCGAACGGCATTCCGCGCAGCACGGTCATCGGTGCGGAGCCGGGTGGTCAGAACCGTGCGGCGATGGGGCGCGGCCCGATGGGCGGGGGCCACGGCATGGGTGGCGGGCACGGCATCGGCGGTGGGTCCGGACAGAGCGGCATCAGTGGTGGGCGTCGGCTTGCCGGTGAGACCGGTGGTGTCGCAGGAGGTAGGGCGCAGCGTGCCGGTGGCGCTGTTGGAGGCGCTGGACGAGGGTTTACGCCCGGTGGTTCCGGTCTGGTGCGTGGGGGGTCCGCGAAGCCTGAGGAGCGGAGTGGGGAGCGTCCTGACTATTTGGTCGAGGACGAGGAGACCTGGCAGCAGGGCAGGCGTCACGTGGCACCGCCCGTAGTCGATTGATCAGTGCGAGGAAGCAGATGCGTACCAGCAGTGTTCGTCGGAGTCGTGTCCGGGCCGTTGCTTCGGCTGTCTTGGGGATGCTGCTGGTGGGCATCGCTTCCGTCCCCGCCCAGGCGGAGGGTATTCGGGCCCAGCAGTGGCACCTCGATGCCATGGGAGCCGAGGAGATCTGGGCGCTCAGCACCGGTAAGGGTGTCACCGTCGCAGTCCTCGACACTGGGGTAGAGAAAGATAACCCAGACCTTCGAGGGCAGATCCTCAAGGGCAAGGACTTCGCGACGGAGAAGTCGGGTGACGAGTACACCGACTACAGTGGTCACGGTACCGGCATGGCCGCTCTGATTGCCGGTACAGGTGCAAGAAACAGCGGGAACGGGGCTTATGGATTGGCTCCCGGGGCGAAAATTCTTCCTGTTCGTGTACCGGGAGGCGAGCGGGGGCAGACGACCCAGGCGAAGGCCGATGCGGAGTTCAATCGCGTCATGCCGCAGGCCATCCGCTATGCCGCTGATTCGGGGGCCAAGGTCATCAACATCTCGCAGGGTGCGTTTGAAGGTTCGTCCCAGCTCACCGAAGCGGTGATGTACGCCTTGGGTAAGGGCGCTCTTATTTTTGCGGCTACCGGGAACAGTGCTGAAAAGAGTAATAGGGTCGAGTATCCGGCGGCGACACCTGGCGTTGTCGGCGTAGCCGCTGTTGACAAGCAGGCAACACATACGAGCGAGTCCACTTACGGCCCGCAGGTTGATATTGCTGCCCCCGGCAAGGACATGGTGCATGCCTGTGGTGGTGGTACTGGCCTCTGCAAGTCCAGTGGTACGAGTGATGCCACTGCGCTTGCGTCGGCTGCGGCTGCGTTGGTGTGGTCGAAGCATCCTGAGTGGACCAACAATCAGGTTTTGAAGGTCCTACTCAACACTGTGGCTAAGCCTGCAAAGGGGGAGGAGCGCAGCAGCTACATCGGCTATGGGGTCATTCGGCCGCTTCGTGCGTTGAAGTCTCCGGGTGATCCGGGACCGGCTGATGTTCGGCCGATTGACGATCTTGCTGAGCCTGAGTCGTCGTCTCCTTCGGTGCAGCCGTCGCAGGGCGGTGTTCCGTCATCGGAGGGGTCTGCTTCTTCTGCTCCGGGTGCTGTTCCTCAGGCGTCGGAGGGTGATGGTGGTGCGGGGTTGTGGATCGGGCTCGGGATCGGGGCGGCCGTGTTGATCGGTGCTGCCGTGGCCGTCCCGGTACTCCGTTCCCGCAGGGGTTGAGTCCACCCCCGTCGTCTCGCTGACGCGCAGACCACGCTGCGGGGCGGGTCGGAGGCGGAAGGGATTCTGGATGAGTTCCGGATGGCACAGATCGACGAGGGTTATGAGAAGGACTCTGAGGAGCACAAGAAGGCTGTCGGTAAGACGACCGAATGGGTCAAATTCGGCGTCGGCGCGGCGGCCGGTGGTATTGCCGTCCTGACGGGTGGCGCCGACTGCGCACGGGTACCGCTTGCCGCCGAGACGGTGGGCGGCACGGTGACGACCATTATCGGCATGGAAGCTGACGACATGTCGGAGGAGTGCGAGAAGGGCGAGTTACTGAAGAAGGAGTCGAGCAAATCGCCGGACGATGCACTGGCCATGGGCAAGGAAAACTAGCTCCGGCCCGCCATCGCCTACGCGAGCGCGCCCGGCTGGAGCGAGAAGGACCGCAACCACCTCGACGAGGAACTGGTCAGGTACGTCCGGGGCTCGCGCCTGCATGCTCGCGACAACTCGCTTCCTGACCCGTATGAGAAGGACTGACGCGCATGCACTCTGCGCTGGCGCGCGTGGGAGCGGCTGCTGTTGCCGCCGCAGTTCTCACGGGGTGTGGTGGGGAGACAGGGAAGGAGCCGGGCCTGACGGCTGCCCAGGCCTGTGGCGGCTTCGCCAAGGACACGGCGGCCACGGCAGCGCTCAAGGCTTTCTGGACGACGATCGTTTCGAGGACGACCTCTCGAAGCCGGACAAGGCTCTCCGTAGGCTGCGTGAGGATGCCGCGGCGCCATGGGCTGACTCGTACCGACCGCTGCCGGTGAAGTACTGCGGCCTCTTGTCCGCGGGGAAGGCGTCGAAGAACCTCAAGATCGAAGTGAACGCGGTGGGGGAAGGCCCGTACCTGGGTCCGGAACTTGCCAAGTCCGTGACCTCGTACGCCACAGGCATTGAGGCATTCTCCCCGTCCGGTCTCGGCAAGCTCTACTTTGTCTGTCGTCTAGAGTCGCCGGCCCTGCCGATCGTCATTGAGACGGGTATCTGGGGACCGGCGGACGTCGAGGAGACGGATCTGGAGCAGCGGACCCGTTTTATCACCCTCGCCAATGCGGCGGCCCGGCACGTTGCCGCCGCGTTGGGGTGTGCGGGCACCGGGCTGGTGGAGGGGGTGCCTGCCGAGGTGCTTCGGTCCTGAGGGGTGGTCGCCCGGTTTGGGAGTTCCGCCACGCCCTGAACGCCGGCGTGGCCGCGATCCGGCCGCCGCGGGGGATGATGACGCGGTTGTCGCCGCTGACCAGTTGGTGGGAGTCCTCGCGCTTCATCTTGAGGGTGAAGAGATGGGCGTGGGTGGTCTTGTGGACGACCCGGACGTGGCTGTTGCCGGGGCGTGGAGCCAGGCCGCCGCACCCTCCACGACCGGGGGTACACGGCGCCGGGCTCGTTCCGTTCAGAACCTCGTACCAGTCGGAGACCGGGAAGCGGTCATCCTGCAGGGTGCTGTAGCGGTGTGCGTTCTAGCCGTTGCACGCGATGACGATTTCGCCGCTGGCTGCGGGGGGTGCCCCCAGGGGAAGCTACCGCTGACGCCTTCCTGCCACGGGAGGTCGTCACGGTCGAGGCGGCGGGCCGTCAGGGGGGCGCCGAGGTGGGCCGTGTTGTTGTCGCCGAGGGTCGGGGCCTGACCGTTGGTGCCTTGGTCTTCGCGCTCCCAGTCAGTCCGTCCGGTCTCGGTGTGGAGCGTGGCTACACGGCCATCCCTGCCGTGGATCACCAGCCGTTTCCTGTCGACGGCGGCCTTCGCGGGGCCGTTGGGGAACGGGGGACGTCATCGACCGGGTCCAGGAGGTGGCGAGGATTCAGGTGTTGACGCTGTGCAGCTCGTCGTCCTTCGTCACCAGGCAGACAGGGGTGTCGTCCGCGGCGAGAAGACGTCCGCCGCCGGTCCGACGTGCTGCCCAAGGATTTGCTCGGGCACCCCGTAGCCGGGGGTGACCGGGATCTGGCCCGTGGCAGTGAGGGTCAGACCGTGTCCGGAGCGTGCGATGCCGAAGTCGATGATCTGCGGGCCGGTCGCGGTGAGCAGATGTTCGGCGGCTTGAGGTCGCGGTGGACCGGTCCTGCCGTGTCGATGCCGTACAGGGCGAGGGCGATTTCGGCGGCGAGCGCGCGGACCGTCGGTACGTCCACCGGACCGTGCGCGCGGACGGCATCGTCGAGCGTTGGCCCGGCGAGGAACTCGCTGGCGATTCCCCCAGAGCAGCACTATTGCGAAAGCGAACTATGCGCGAGGATGTCGTAAAGGTCCTGTGGGGAGTCGTGGCTCTTTTTATACCTTGCGCGAACGGGCATCTGAGAGACTGCTGCCGATGAGGTTCGCGGGTGTGTGCCTTGCTGGGGCGAAGCGGAAATGATTGCTGTCACGGGGGAAAGTATGTCGTTCGATCAGGAATGGGCGTCAGCACGGTCCGTGTCCACGGCGGCAGTGAGCACGAGGCTCAACCAGGTCGCCCCGGAACCCGGTGGCGGTGGTGGGAACGCCGACCTCAGTGTCGACCAGGACAAGCTCGGGGCGATCGGCACCGCCGCCTATGGGCTGCACGGACGACTGGTCAAGGACGGCAACCACGCGCGCACGACCACGACGGAAGCGGCGACGGGCATGTCCAGCCACGGCTTCCGCACCGGGGCCGCGATGTCGACCGTCCAGGAGACCTGGAACTCGCAGCTGAACACGCTGCTCGACGCCTGCGCCAACATCTCCAACCACCTGGACTACAGCGCGGCTTCGCACGCCAGGGAAGAAGCCGACATCCAGGCGGCCCTCACGGCCTCCAAGATCAACGAGTACTTCACGTAGGCGGGGGACCTGCTGTGCTGACTTTCGACAACGTGTACCAAGCCCCCCTGGGCAGAATGAAGTCCGCGGCCGACGACTGGTCCGTGATGAAGGGGAAGCTGGACGTGCTCGCCGAGGACGCCCGCACCACGATGGCGGCGAAGGCCAAGGACGATTACTGGCGCGGAGTGAACGCCGAAGTCACCAAACCCTTCGTGGACAAGACCGCGAAGGAGTTCGAGGACGCGGCCAAGGCCGCCGACGGCATCCACAAGGTCCTGGAGGACGGTTACCAGGCCTTCAAGAAGGCCAAGGACGACCTCAAGCGGATCGTCGAGACCGAGGCCCCCGCGAAGGGCTTCAAGGTGCGGCCCGACGGCACGGTCGTGGCCCTCGAACCGCTGGCCTCGACCAAGGATCAGGGCATGCGGCACGACCCCGACTTCCCGGACCTGATCCGGAAGGAACGGGCCGAGATCGACGCCATGCAGCGACGGATCGACGCGATCGTCGAGACCTGCGACGACGCCGACGTGTCCTGCTCCAACGCGCTCAAGGCCAACATCACCGGCAAGAAGCACGACTTCAGCGCCCCGAAGTACGACAGCCTCGACGCCGAGGAGGCCCAGCGCGCCGTCGACCTCGCCAAGAAGGGCCGGGACATCTCCCACGAGGAGCTGGTGCGACTCAACGAGCTGCTGAAGGACAACAGCGGCTCCAAGGAGTTCTCCAGGGCCTTCTACGACGGCATGGGGCCGAAGGGCGCCCTGGAGTTCTTCGGCCAGTTGTCCACCGACACCTACGACTACACGAAGGTCAACGAGCAGCGCCTCGCCGACGTCCAGGACCTCCAGAAGAACCTGGGCCTCAACCTCGCGACGGCGACCCAGGGCGGCGACGCATGGACCGAGAAGTGGTCCGCCGACATGCGCAAGTGGGGAACCGAGCGCATCCCGCTCGCCAAGTACGACAACAACCCTCCGTTCGGGTACCAGCTGCTCGGCGGCATCATCCGCTACGGCGACTACGACAAGAAGTTCCTCGTCCCGATCGCCGAACACGTCACCCAGCTCCACGCGAAGGACCCGTACCTCTTCGCCAACAGCAAGCCCATGATCAGCGGCGGGCTGCAGAACCAGTACAACCCGTCCGGGGTGAACGGCTCCGGCTTCGACCCGATGATCCCGGTACTGGAGGCGCTGGGCCACAGTCCGGAGGCGTCGAAGGAGTTCTTCTCGAAGGAGGAGCTGACACCGTACAACCAAGACGGGAGTGTCGGCGGCGAGCTGAACCTTGGTGAGAATGCAGGAGGGAAGGAAGTCACCAGCTATCTCGACTTCTTCGCCAACGGCAAGTACACATTCTTTGCCGATGTCGAGGGCCACGACCCAGACGACCTCACGAAGACCATGGGGTACATGCCGGACGCCCTCGGGCACGCACTGGAGTCGGCGACCCTCGGTCATGCCTGGGACGATCCGACGCCGGAACTGAAACGTGATGAGACCACGGGCAAGATCATGCATGAGGTCGTTACGAAGTACGGTGGTGATGCCGAACTGCTCAAGAAGTGGCAGTCCACGATGTCGGACAGCCTTGGAAACATGGCTGCCGGTTACATAGATGACCTCAACTGGTCGCTGGAAAAGAGCGAGGGTGACAGTGTCTTTGCGCCGACGAAAGACCCGTCGGCGCATCCCACGTTCAACCGGAATTCGGCTGTTGGGTTCCTGAGTACTCTCGGTCAGCACCCGGATGCTTATGCCACTGTTTCCACGGCGGAGCGTCTCTATACCACCAGCGTTCTTGAGGCGCAGGTCGGTCCGGACGGCGGTATTGACGAGGGGCGTGCACGAGGTGCCGTGTTCACGGGCGCCACCCTCCATGGGCTTCTCGATGAGTCTCGTGGTGCTCAGGTCGAGGCCGAGGGCATGGAGAAGTTTGAGGAGTACGAGAAGGAGCAGGCAACCAAGGCCGGTTGGGTGGAGCTCGGGGCCACGCTGGGGATTGCGGCTGGTGTTGCCTTTCTTCCTGCTACTGCTGCGGTCGGTGCGGCCGCCATTCTTGTTCCGCTTGCTGTGGATGCTGGCTCGGGGGCCATGGAGCAGCTTGCGGGTGATGTCATTGGTGACTGGTCGGACAAGTCGATCGATGACAACAAGGACAGCACCGAGGGGCAGATCCACGACGACAAGAGGGCCATCTATACGGCTGGTCGATGCAGTGCCGAGTCTCCGATGGAGCGGTTTCTGTTCGAGCATCGCGGCCGGGTGAGCAGTGATTTCCGTCAGGACATGATCGAGTCCGTGAGCAACGGCTACGGGTTGGGCAACGATCATGCGAGGCAGACCGGCAATGCCCCCGAGACCGGCTGACCCTTCCGCCACAGAATCCACGAGAGTCTCAGGGAAAACGATGAGCAGAGTGCGCGCGTCCGTTTCAGCCATGCTGGTCTCTGGGCTGCTCCTGACCGGGTGCGGGAGTGATGAGGAGCCGCCGCGAGTGACCACTGCGCAACAGTGCGACGGAATACTCTCGCCCGCGGCAGCGAGCGCGCTCGAATCGATGTTGGGATCGAAAAAATTCTGGGGTGCCGGAAGTGGTGGGTTGGACCGGACGGTGAAGGAGTTGATCGAGGATTATGCGAGGGAGGGAAGACCGCCGGGGCATCCCCCGATGTGCGAGGTTGAGGCCAAAGTGAGTCCGCCGGCTGGGATGATGATCCACTTCCGGTTGTACGACAGGGGGGACCTGTATGACGACGGTACCGAGTGGACGTCTCAAGGGCGGTACCTCTACGGGATGGGTCGTGAGGCGAGTACGGACAACAGGACTGCGTTTCTCTTCGTCGGGTGTTCCAGTCCACGGATGAAGGGTTCGGACAAGCAGCCGGCTCCGATCGAGAGCGTGCTCAGTTTCGACAGGTCGCTGCAGGGCTCCTATCCCGAGAACACTCCTGCCACCCGGGAGGCGTTCCTCACCATTTTGCATTCCGTCACTTTGACCGTGGTGAGGGAGTTGGGGTGTGAGAGGGATGCCGGGCTTACCGAGACGCCCGTCTTCACGACCAAGGCGTGGCGCGGGAAGCGGGAGGGGTGAGCCGTCGGGCATGCACTGGCGCCGGTGCCCCTTGGTCATGCCTGGGACGATCCGACGCTGGAATTGAAGCGTGATGAGAGCGCAGGCAAGATCATGGGTATTGACCTTCGGCTTGTTGCTGACCGCGTGTGGAAGCAGCGACGAGCCCCAGGTCGCACAGGGGTGTGACGGTGCGCTTTCGTCCGAGGCGGTCGACGCAGCGGAGTCGGTGCTGGGCACGAAATCCTTCCAGTGGGACGGAAGTGGTCTGGAGCGGACGGTGACGGCACTGATCGACGATCAGGCGGTGCCGGGGCATGCGCCGGGGACTTCTCCGATGTGCCAGATCGGGACCGCTGCTGATGACAGGCTCGGTCTCCGCATCGCCTTCCGGCTGTACGACAGCGGGGACCTGTACGACGACGGCACCGAGTGGACGTCCCGGGGGCGGTACCTCTACGGGATGGGCCGTGAGGCGAGTACGGACAACGAATCGGCGGACCTCTTCGTCGGGTGTTCCAGCCCGCGGATGAAGGGTTCGGAAGAGCGGCCCGCACCCCTTCAGGCCGTGCTCAGGTACGAGAAGACGCTGCAGGGCTCCTATCCCGAGAACACTCCCGCCACCCGGGAGGCGTTCCTCACCATTTTGCATTCCGTCACTTTGACCGTGGTGAGGGAGCTGGGGTGTGAGGGGGATGCCGGGCTTACCGAGACGCCCGTCTTCACGACCAAGGCGTGGCGCGGGAAGCAGGAGGGATGAGCGGGGCCGTCGGGCGGGGAGGCCCCGCGGGGAGGGGGTTCCGTGGCCGTGTGGTCGTCGTGCGGCTGCCGGGTTCCGGGCGCGGTCGTACGTCCAAGGGCTGAGGTCGATCGGGACTTCTGACAGGAGCCACTTCGCGGTTCGCCTCTTACTCTGGGGGAATGAGCGCAATCGAACCCAGTGGCACCGCGGCGGACGCGGCCGCGGCCGTCGCCGACACTTCCGGACTCCCGGTCGCACCCGGCGGACCCAAAGGGTCCGTCCTCGATCCGGAGCACCGGGCGCTCAGCATCGGCATCGTCTCCGTCGTCCTGCTCATCGCCTTCGAAGCGACCGCCGTCGGCACCGCGATGCCCGTAGCCGCCCGTGAGCTGGACGGCATCCCCCTCTACGCCTTCGCCTTCTCCGCGTACTTCACCACCAGCCTCTTCGGCATGGTCCTGGCCGGCCAGTGGTCCGACCGGAGGGGGCCGCTCGCCCCGCTCGCCAGCGGCATCAGCGCCTTCGCCGCCGGCCTGCTGCTCTCCGGGACCGCCGGGGCGATGTGGCAGTTCATCCTCGGCCGGGCCGTGCAGGGGCTCGGCGGCGGCCTCGTCATCGTCGCGCTGTACGTGGTCGTCGGTCGTGCCTACTCCGAGCACCTCAGGCCCGCGATCATGGCGGCCTTCGCCGCCTCCTGGGTGGTGCCCTCCGTCGTCGGGCCGCTCGCCTCCGGCACCGTCACCGAGCACCTCGGCTGGCGCTGGGTCTTCGTGGGCATTCCCGTCCTCGTCGTCCTCCCGCTGGCCCTCGCCCTCCCCGCGATACGCCGGACGGCCTCCGGCCCCGCCGACCCCGATGCGGCCGTCGCCCCCTGGGACCGACGCCGGGTGCTGCTGGCCCTCGCCATCTCGGCCGGCGCGGCGCTGCTCCAGTACGCGGGCCAGGAGCTGCGCTTGCTCTCCCTGCTTCCCGCCGTCGCGGGGTTCGCGCTCCTGGTGCCCGCCGTGCGCGGGCTGCTGCCCCGCGGCACCTACCGGGCCGCCCACGGCCTGCCCTCCGTCGTCCTGCTGCGCGGCATCGCCGCCGGCTCCTTCATCGCCGCGGAGTCCTTCGTCCCCCTGATGCTGGTGTCCCAGCGCGGGCTCAGCCCCACCCTGGCCGGCCTCTCGCTGGCGGTCGGCGGCCTCACCTGGGCGCTCGGATCGTGGATCCAGTCCCGACCGTGGACGGAGCCGCACCGTGAGCGGCTCGTCGTCCTCGGCATGGTCCTCGTGGTGCTCTCGGTGGCCGCCGCGCCCAGCGTCCTGATCGCTTCCGTGCCGGTCTGGACGGTCGCGGTGGCCTGGGCCTTCGGCTGCCTCGGCATGGGCGCCGTGATCGCCTCGACGAGCGTGCTCCTGATGAAGCTCTCCGCCCCCGAGGAGGTGGGCGCCAATTCGGCCGCCCTCCAGATCTCCGACGGCCTCTCCAACGTCCTGCTGCTCGCGGCCGGCGGTGCGGCCTTCGCGGCGCTCGGTGGCGGCGCGGTGGGCCACGCGATGGACGCCGGCGGGACGGGGGGCTCCCACCCGGCTGCCTTCGCCGCCGTCTTCCTGCCGATGGCGGGGGTGGCGGCGGTGGGGGCGTGGGTGGCGACACGCCTGCACCGGCCGGAGCAGCACTCCGCCGGCTGAATATTCCGGTACCGGGTCGCTGCGGCGGCGCTACCGTTCCGGCATGGCCATGAACGTGCGTCTCCGCGACGACCAGACCGAGGCCCTCGGACGGCGCGCCGAGCAGGAGGGCACCAGCGTGCACGCCCTCGTCCTGCGGGCGGTCGACGAGTACCTCGCCCGCACCGCCCGGGAAGCCGTCGTGCGCAGGACGGCGGGGGAACAGGCCGTCACGTGGCACGAGCTTCTGGAGCGCCTCAAGTGAAGTGCACCCACCTCTCGACCGAGGAAACCCTGATCGTCGCCGAGTACGCGGTCGATGACCAGAAGGTGGTCGTCCGTGACGCTGGGCTGCTCGATTCCGCGACGCACCGCCCGTCGGCCGCCGTGTTCGGCGAGGAGGCCTACCCGGACCCCGTCTCCAGGGCCACCGCCCTGTTCCAGTCCCTCGCGGTCAACCACCCCTTCGTCGACGGGAACAAGCGGACGACCTGGCTCTCCTGCGTCACCTTCCTCGCGATGAACGGCATCCGGCTACGGCCCGACATCGACGCGGCGGAACGGCTGGTCATCGCCGTGACGACCGGCGAGGCAGGGGAGATCGACGCCATCGTGCGGGGGTTGACCGAGTTGATCGACCCCGACCTGAGGTGAATCGACCCCGACGTGAGGTGAATCGCACCCGTCTCCTCGGCACCCCGATTCGTACGGGGTTCCGGCCGGGCCGCCGGTAAGGTGGCCCGGTTGTCATATCTGGACGAGCGTCGAACCCGGAGATCGTGACTACCACCGCCACCTCCTCACACCACCTCTCTCCCGCCTTCCCCGGCCGTGCCCCCTGGGGTACCGCAAACAAGCTGCGCGCCTGGCAGCAGGGGGCCATGGAGAAGTACATCCAGGAGCAGCCCCGTGACTTCCTCGCGGTCGCCACGCCCGGCGCCGGCAAGACCACCTTCGCGCTGACCCTCGCCTCGTGGCTGCTGCACCACCACGTCGTGCAGCAGGTCACCGTCGTCGCCCCCACCGAGCACCTCAAGAAGCAGTGGGCGGCTGCGGCGGCGCGGATAGGGATCAAGCTGGACCCCGACTACAGCGCCGGACCGCTGAGCAAGGAGTACGACGGGATCGCGATCACGTACGCCGGTGTCGGCGTGCGGCCCATGCTCCACCGCAACCGTTCCGAGCAGCGCAAGACCCTCGTCATCCTCGACGAGATCCACCACGCCGGAGACTCCAAGTCCTGGGGCGAGGCCTGCCTGGAGGCCTTCGAGCCCGCCACCCGGCGGCTCGCGCTGACCGGCACCCCGTTCCGTTCCGACACCAATCCGATCCCCTTCGTCACGTACGAGGAGGGGAACGACGGGATCCGGCGGTCCTCGGCCGATTACACGTACGGCTACGGGAACGCCCTCGGCGACGGCGTCGTCCGTCCGGTCATCTTCCTCTCCTACAGCGGCAACATGCGCTGGCGCACCAAGGCCGGCGACGAGATCGCGGCCCGCCTCGGCGAGCCGATGACCAAGGACGCCATCTCGCAGGCCTGGCGCACCGCGCTCGACCCGCGCGGCGACTGGATGCCGAACGTGCTGCGCGCCGCCGACCAGCGGCTCACCGAGGTCCGGAAGTCCATTCCGGACGCCGGCGGGCTGGTCATCGCCTCCGACCAGGACTCGGCCCGCTCCTATGCGAAGCTGATCCGCGAGATCACCGGCACCAAGGCCACCGTCGTCCTCTCCGACGACACCGGCGCGTCGAGCCGCATCGACGAGTTCAGCGAGAACACCGACCGCTGGATGGTCGCCGTCCGGATGGTGTCCGAGGGCGTGGACGTGCCGCGGCTCGCGGTCGGCGTGTACGCGACGACGATCTCCACTCCGCTCTTCTTCGCGCAGGCCGTGGGACGTTTCGTGCGTTCCCGCAGGCGCGGCGAGACCGCGTCCGTGTTCCTTCCGACGATCCCCAGTCTCCTCGGTTTCGCCAATGAGATGGAGGTCGAGCGGGACCACGTCCTGGACAGGCCCAAGAAGGCCGGTGAGGACGAGGACCCGTACGCCGAGTCCGAGAAGGAGATGGCCGAGGCCGAGCGCCAGCAGGACGAGGACACTGGCGAGCAGGACATGCTGCCCTTCGAGGCGCTGGAGTCGGACGCCGTCTTCGACCGGGTGCTCTACAACAGCGCCGAGTTCGGCATGCAGGCCCACCCCGGAAGCGAGGAGGAGCAGGACTACCTCGGCATTCCCGGGCTCCTCGAACCCGACCAGGTCCAGCTGCTCCTCCAGAAGCGACAGGCCCGGCAGATCGCCCACAGCCGCAAGCGGCCGGACAGCGAGGCGGACCTGTTGGAGCTTCCGGCGGAGCGACGTCCCGTCGTTTCCCACAAGGAACTCCTCGAACTGCGCAAGCAGCTCAACACGATGGTCGGCGCCTACGTCCACCAGAGCGGCAAGCCGCACGGGGTCATCCACACCGAGCTGCGTCGGGTGTGCGGAGGTCCGCCGAGCGCGGAGGCGACGGCCGGGCAGATCCGCGAGCGGATCAAGAAGGTCCAGGAGTGGGCCACCCGCATGCGGTGAGCCGGTCCCTCCGGAAGCGAGCGAGGCCCGTGCGCCGGTGTGCGCGCGGGCCTCGGCCGTCCCCCGGCGACGGGGGCCGGCCCGACGGCGGACCCCGCCGCCGGCCGCCGATCGGTGTCGCACCACGGGCCTGACATAGGCGATCTTGTCCGTCAAAGTCGCACGCCCGGGCGACGAAGGTCCCGAACCGCCTCCATACGGTCAGCGGCGCCCGGATTCTGGACGAGGTCTTCCGCTGAGCGGAGCGCGACGCTACTGTCCCGGCTCACAAGCAATCGCCCCGTGGCAGCGCCGCCGCGGAGCGCAGCCGGTGTACCCCTTCGCCGGCGGCCTCTGACGTGCGTCGCCGCGGGACCGGCGCCGCAACTCCGTGAGAGCCCGCCGCCACTCACTCCGAAGGAGAGGGCGTCGTGACCGCGGAGACCTCCCAGACGCTCGACAGAGGGCTCAGAGTCCTCAAACTGCTCGCCGATACCGACCACGGCCTGACCGTCACCGAGTTGTCCAACAGACTCGGCGTCAACCGGACGGTGGTCTACCGCCTGCTCGCCACGCTGGAGCAGCACGCCCTGGTCCGCCGCGACCTCGGCGGTCGGGCCCGCGTCGGCCTCGGCGTGCTGCGGCTCGGCCGGCAGGTCCACCCCCTGGTCCGGGAGGCCGCGCTGCCCGCGCTGCGCTCGCTCGCCGAGGACATCGGCGCGACCGCCCACCTGACCCTCGTCGACGGGGCGGAGGCGCTCGCCGTCGCGGTCGTCGAACCGACCTGGACCGACTACCACGTCGCCTACCGGGCCGGCTTCCGCCATCCGCTCGACCGGGGAGCTGCCGGACGGGCGATACTCGCCGCCCGACAGGGCGGGCTGACCGAGCCGGGCTTCACCCTCACCCACGGCGAACTGGAAGCCGGTGCGAGCGGCGCGGCGGCACCGCTCGTCGGCGTCACCGGCGTCGAGGGAAGCGTCGGCGTCGTGATGCTCGCGGACGCGGTGCCGGAGCGGGTGGGCCCCCGCGTGGTCGACGCGGCCCGCGAGGTCGCCGACGCACTGCGCTGAGTCGTCGCACCGAGTCGTCGCACCGCACCCGGTTGCCGCACCGCGCCGATTCCCCGCACCGCACCGGTCACGCGCCGTCGGGCCGGCCCGACGGCGCGCCGTCTCAGCCGCCGGAGGAGGCCAGGAGCGCGCCCAGCGGCGTGACGGCGTGACGGACCGATCTGCCCGTGCGGGTCGTCGTGAGGAGTCCCGCCGCGCGGAGCGCTTGGGCGTGGGCCGAGGCCGTTGCGTTGCTGACGCCGAGGCAGCGGGCCAGTTCCGTGGTGGTGCGGGGCTCCGCCAGGGTCCGCAGGAGCGCGGCCCGGGTACGGCCGAGCACCCCGGCGAGGGCCTCCTCGTGGCCGTCCCCGACGGCTTCGGCGGTCCCGGCGGACCCGGTGAGCGGCAGTGCCCCGCCCGCCGGATACGCGAGGACCACTGGGCGGTCCGGCAGGTCCTGGAGGAGCGGTCCGCCCCGCCAGTGGAAGGTCGGCAGCAGCACGAGGCCGCGACCGGCGAGGCGCACCTCGCGAGGGGCGGCGCCCGGCCACTCCCAGACCCCGTCCCGAAGCCCCGGCGCCAAGGCCGCGAGCGCCGCGCCCAGCCCCTGCTCGGCGACGACCAGCGCGTGCCGGGCGAACTCCGCCCGGTGCAGGTCCTGCACCCGGGACCAGACCGGCGCCAGCACCGTCTCGTACGCGGCCCGCTGCGCCCGCTCCCACACCCGCCACGCGTCCGGGCTCCCGGTGTGCAGGGCCCGGATCCACGGCGGGACGGGCCGTCGCCCCGCCCCGTACACCCGCTCCAGCTCGGACCGCACGAACTCCGGCCGGGCCGCCCGCACCCGTGCGATGCCCTCCTCCCGGGTCTCCCCGAGGACGTCGAGGAAGCGCGGGGCCGTCCCGCCCGGCACCAGGTCCGCGAGCGGTTCCGCCGTGCGCGGCAGGGCACGCAGCAGCCTGCCCCGCCAGCGTCCGAAGAGCAGCTCCTCGTGCGGGGCGCCCATCATCATCAGGGCCGCGTGCAGCTCGGCCACGGGAGACGGTCGGGGCGCGAACCGCACCCGGGCGAAGTCCCCGGACGTGAAGCGGACGCGCAGCATTGTTCTCCCCCGTGGCAAGCCTTTCGGGCCGGGCCTGAACCTTCGCGCCCCGCTCCCCTCCGCCCCAGGATGCCGCACATGACACAGCTTCCCGCGTCCAGCCGTCGTACCGTCGTCAAGGCCGCCCTCCTGGGCGCCGCCGCCCTCCTCGGCCCCGCTGCCGCCCCCGCAGCCGCCACTGCCCCAGCCGGGGCGGAGGAGGGGCCGACCGTGCTCCGGTTGCCCGCGCCGACCGGCCCCCACCCCGTCGGCCTGCGCACCCGCGTCCTGACCGACCGCTCCCGCCAGGACCCCTGGGAGCCCGGTGCCCGCCGGGTCAAGGTCAGCGTCCTCTATCCGGCCCGTACCGTCCGCGGCTGCCCGCGCGTCCCGCAGCTCACCCCCGCGGAGGCCGAGGCCTTCGCCGAGCTCGCACCCTGGGTGCACCCCGGCCTTCCGGCCGGGGGCGTCGACTGGGGCGCGGTCCTCACCCACGGCCACCTGGACGCCCCTCCCCTCCCGGGCCGCCGCCCGGTGCTCCTCTACGGGCCCGGGGGCGGCGATTCCCGCACCCTCGGCACGGGTCTCGCCGAAGAGCTCGCCAGCCACGGGCGGACCGTGGTCCTCGTCGACCATCCCGGTGACGCCAGTCAGGTGGAGCTGCCCGGGGGCGTGCGCCGGACCGTCCTCACCGGGCCGCCGGACCCGGAGACCTTCCGCACCATGGTCTCCACCCGGGTCGCCGACCTCCGCCTCCTCCTCGACCGGCTCGGTGACCTGCCCCTGGCCTCCGCCATGGACCCGCGCCGGATCGGCGCGTACGGGCACTCGGCGGGGGGCACCGCCGCCGTCCACGCGCTGGTCACCGACGACCGGATCGGCGCCGGCGTCAACCTGGAGGGCCACCTCGACCTGGACCCGGAGCTCGTGGCGGGCCTCGACAAACCCCTGTTGATGTTCCGCACCGACGGCTTCCGGGAAGCCGCACGCCTGACGCGTTCCTGGTCGGGCGTCCCCGCCCGCCAGTGCCTCCTGCCGGCCGGCAGCGACCACGGGGTCTTCACCGACTACGCCCACCTCGTCCCCCGGCTCCAGGCCGCCGGGCTCGTCACGGCCGGCGCCAGGGCCGCGCTCATCGGGCCGGCCGATCCGGCGGCGGCGACGGCCGTCGTGCGGCACGGCCTGCGCTCCTTCTTCGCCCGTCGACTTCCCGTACGGGTGCACCGGGCCTAGCCCCTCGCACCGGGCCCCCGCGGTGCCCCGCCGGACCGGGGCGCGCCCCGCCGCCGGGCCGCCGGTGTGGGGACCGCCGGGTCCCTCCCGCGCCCCCCACCGTGCCCCGGTGCGCGTCCCAGTAGATTGGGGGCGTGCTCTCCAGCCTCTCCCGTCCCCGCGTCCTCGCGCTCTGCGCCCTGCCCGTCGCCGCGCTCTTCGCCGTCGCCGGGCTGGCCCCGCTGCCGTACGCGATCGCCCAGCCCGGCACGACGGCCAACGTGCTCGGTACGGACAAGGGGCGTGAGGTCATCACCATCACGGGTGCCCCGGTCCGGGCCACCGAGGGCCGACTGCTGATGACGACCATCCTCGCGACCGGGCCGTCCACGGAGGTCGACCTCGCGGACGTGGCCGACGCCTGGTTCCGCACCGACCGGGCCGTCCTCCCGCACGACGCGGTCTACCCCTCGGGCAAGTCGGACGCCGAGATCGAGGAGCGCAACCTCGGACAGATGAAGGAGTCGCAGGACGCCGCCGCCCTCGCCGCGCTCGGGTACTTGGAGAAGGACCCGAACGAGGTGCAGGTGAACCTGCACCTCGCGGACGTCGGCGGGCCCAGCGCCGGTCTCCTCTTCGCCCTCGGGATCGTCGACAAGCTCGACGGCGACGGGGACGGCGGTGACCTCACCGGCGGCCGGACCGTCGCCGGTACGGGCACGATCGACCCGGACGGCACGGTCGGGGCGGTCGGCGGGGTCTCCCTGAAGACGCAGGCCGCCGCCCGGGACGGGGCCACCGTCTTCCTCGTGCCGAAGGACGAGTGCGCGGACGCGCGGGCCGAGCAGCCGAAGGGCCTGCGGCTCGTGCCCGTCACCACGCTCAGCGACGCGGTGGACTCCCTGCGGGCCCTGGAACGGGGGCAGGGGGCGAAGGTTCCGTCCTGCTGAGGTCCTCGTCGGGGCGACCGGCGGGGGCGCGGTCCATGCCGCGCCAGGCCGGGAAGACCATCGGCGAGAGCGTGGCCAGGAAGTAGGCCGTCCCGATCCCCAACAGCGTCGTCGCCAGGCCGATCCGCTCCACCAGGAGCCCCGCCGCCAGACCGCCCAACGGGGTCGTGAGCAGGACCCCCGCCGTGCTGGCGCCCATCACCCGGCTCCGCAGGGCGTCCGGCACCTGCTCGTACATGACCGTGGTCAGGATCGGGTTGAGGACTCCGGCGCCGAGGCCGGCCGCCGCCGCCGTCAGGAGCAGCGGTGCGGTGGTGTCGGTGAGGGCGGCCACCAGGTAGGGCGGGGCGCCACAGATCAGGAAGCCCGCCGTGAACACCACCCGGCGCGGGAAGCGTTCCCCCACCGCCCCGTAGAGCAGGGCACCGGCCAGGGCGCAGCCGGCGAAGACCGAGACGATGAGGCCCTGCGTGCCCGGGCCGCCGAGGACCTCCCGGGCGTGCACCGGGAGCAGGACCGAGGTCCAGCTCTGGTTGAGGCCGTTGGTGACCATCACCATGACGGTGATGCCCAGCAGCAGTCGGGTGCGGAACAGGAAGGCGTACCCCTCGCGCAGGTCGGCGCGGTAGCGGGCGGGGGAGAGACGGGGACCGTCGCGCAGGGGCTCGGCCGACGGCACCCCGCGCAGTCCCGCCACGACGAGCAGCGCGGAGACGGCGAAGGTGGCCGCGTCGAGGAGCAGGACCGTGCCGGGGCCCAGGAACGCCACGAGCAGTCCGGCGATCGCGGCGCCCGTCATCCGGGCGCCGCGCGCCACCGCGTCGTACAGGCTGGCCGCCCGGGTGAGCGAGGTCCCGGCACGTCCGGCGAGGTCGGGCACGAGCACGTGCCGGGCCATTTCACCCGGTGCGTGGAAGAGCCCGGTGACCGCCATCAGCGCGCACAACAGCCAGAAGTGGAGGACTCCGATCTGGTGCAGGAGCGGGATCGCGGCGAGTGCGAGCCCGCAGACCAGGTCGGAGACGATGCTGACCCGCCGACGTCCGAGGCGGTCGATGACCGGGCCGCCGGCGATCGCCGAGACCAGCACCGGGAAAGCCGCGCAGAAGGCGACGAGCCCGGCCTTGCCGGGGCTTCCCGTGGTCTCCAGGGCGAACCACGGGACGCCGATGAGCGTGAGTGAGTTGCCGCTGATGGAAACGGCGTTGGCGGCCAGGACGGTGGTCAGCGGAATGCGGTCGCGGGTCCTTTTCACCCGCTGCTCTCCCCCCGCGGCGGTCATGCGGCCAGGGTGACGCCACGGCCCGTCGGGACGGCCATGCGCAGGCCCAGCTCGACGGGGCTCCAACCCGGCCGGGCACGGAGGGTGGAGATGGGGGCGGGGGACTGCGGTCGGGGCGCGCCGGCCTTGAGCCGCAGCTCCGCGGCGGCCAGCGCGTGCAACTGGAGGTGGATGTCGGCATGCATGGGATGCGTGGGTCCTTCCGTGGGTGCGTGCGGTGACGTGCGGACGGGGCCCGGGGTCCGGGTGTGGTGTCGTGCGGACGGGGCCCGGGGCCCGGGTGTGTGGTGACGTGCGGACGGGGTCGGGCGTCCGCGTCCCCCGTCCCGGCCCGGGAGCGGCCCGGTGCGGGCTCAGTCCCGCTGCCGCGGTTCGTCCTCGTGCTGCGGGAACGCGTGCAGGTGCATCCGGACGGGCGCGGCGCCCGGAGCTTCCGGGTCGGCGCCGTCGCGGTACTCGTCGATCAGCGCGTGGATCTTCCCGTTGAGCTCGCGCAGCCGCTCGGGCGGCAGGGTCAGCCTGAAGTCGCTGAAGTCCCAGGCGCCGTGCCAGGACTCGTCCCAGGTGTGCCGGGTGGCGACCCAGGTGGACATCTCCTGGGTGTGGATGGTCGCGACCTCGTGCATGACGAGGTCGAGCGCACCCTGGACCTCGGGGTCCGGGTTTCCGTGGAGGGTCTCGTCGAAGAGGGTTCCGTGATGGGCCGCCCTCCACCACCGCTCCCGCCCCTTGCCGAGCGTCGGGTCGTCCGTGATGAAGTCGTGGGCGGCGAGTTGGCGCAGGTGGTAGCTGGTGGCGCCGCTGGACTCGCCGAGCCGTTCGGCCAGTTGGGAGGCGGTGGCGGGCCCGTGCCGGCGCAGGGCGCGGAGCAGCTGGATGCGCAGGGGGTGGGCGATGGCGCGCAGGGACCGGGGGTCGAGCATGCGGTTCGGGTACTGCTCGGGCGGCGGGTCCTGCCGCTCGGGGAAGCGCTCTTCGGACTCGGGCATGAGCTCACCGTAGACTTGCAAAGAAATGGTTGCAAGGGTTTCTTTGCAACTACTCCTTTGCATGCCCCCGCGAGGTCGCTAGTCCTGTGCCGCCTGCTCCACCAGCGGGATGATCCGCAGCGGTACGGGGTTCTCCATCACGATCGCGGTGGAGGCCCGGACGATCCCCTCGAAGCCCACCACCCTGTCGATCACCCGCTGGAGGTCCGCGTTGGAGCGGGCGACGAGCCGGCACAGCATGTCGCCGTGTCCCGTCGTCGTGTGCAGCTCCAGGACCTCCGGCACCGTCGCCAGGTGCCCCCGCACGTCAGCGCCCTGGCCCTGCTTGATCTCCAGGGTCGCGAAGGCGGTCACCGGGTAGCCGAGCGCCGCGGGATCCACCTGGGGGCCGAAGCCGCGGATCACCCCGCTCGCCTGGAGCCGGTCGAGCCGCGCCTGCACCGTGCCGCGCGCCACCCCCAGGCGGCGGGAGGCCTCCAGGACCCCGATGCGCGGCTCCCGCGCGAGGAGCGCGATCAGCCGGCCGTCCAAATGATCGATCGCCATGGCGACCTCCTCATGGTCAGGATGTACAAGTCGCACGGTCATACTCGTCGGTCGCTATGCAGATTGACCAGTAGATCAGCAAACTCTTGCGCACCTTGCCGAACGGCGGGACATTGCTGCCATGGCAGATACCTCGATGACCATCGACCCCAACCCTTCCACCGCGCGTGAGGCCGATCCCTTCCCGGTCAAGGGAATGGACGCGGTCGTCTTCGCCGTCGGCAACGCCAAGCAGGCCGCGCACTACTACTCCACGGCCTTCGGCATGAAGCTGGTCGCCTACTCCGGACCGGAGAACGGCAGCCGGGAGACCGCCAGCTACGTCCTCACCAACGGCGCCGCCCGCTTCGTCTTCACCTCCGTCATCAAGGCCTCGACCGACCGGGGCCGCTTCCTCGCCGAGCACGTCGCCGAGCACGGCGACGGCGTCGTCGACCTGGCGATCGAGGTGCCGGACGCGCGTGCCGCGTACGCCTATGCCGTCGAGCACGGCGCCACCGGCATCACCGAGCCGTACGAGCTGAAGGACGAGCACGGCACCGTCGTCCTGGCGGCCATCGCCACCTACGGCAAGACCCGCCACACCCTCGTCGAGCGCTCCGACTACGACGGCCCCTACCTGCCCGGCTTCGTCTCCGCGAACCCGATCGTCGAGCCGCCGGCCAAGCGCACCTTCCAGGCCATCGACCACTGCGTCGGCAACGTCGAGCTCGGCAAGATGAACGACTGGGTCGGCTTCTACAACAAGGTCATGGGCTTCACGAACATGAAGGAGTTCGTGGGCGACGACATCGCGACCGAGTACTCGGCGCTGATGTCCAAGGTCGTCGCGGACGGCACCCTCAAGGTGAAGTTCCCGATCAACGAGCCGGCGATCGCGAAGAAGAAGTCGCAGATCGACGAGTACCTGGAGTTCTACGGCGGGGCGGGCGTCCAGCACATCGCCCTCGCCACCAACGACATCGTCGCGAGCGTGCGCGCGATGCGGGCGGCGGGCGTGCAGTTCCTCGACACCCCCGACTCGTACTACGACACGCTCGGCGAGTGGGCGGGCGAGACCCGCGTGCCCATCGAGATCCTGCGCGAGCTGAAGATCCTCGTCGACCGCGACGAGGACGGCTACCTGCTGCAGATCTTCACCAAGCCGGTCCAGGACCGCCCGACCGTCTTCTTCGAGATGATCGAGCGCCACGGCTCCATGGGCTTCGGCAAGGGCAACTTCAAGGCCCTGTTCGAGGCGATCGAGCGCGAGCAGGAGAAGCGCGGCAACCTGTAGGCGACGGGGCCCGTGTTCCGGGCCCCGCACACAGACGTGCACCACAGACCGGGTCGGCCCGGGCGCCCGTTCCACCGGGCCCGGACCGGCCCGACGGCGTCCCGGCGGGACACGGGGCCTGCCCGGGACGCCTTCTCCTCCCCGGCCCCGCCACCGGCCGTGGGGACGACCCCGGACCGGGCCCCCGAGTCCCCGGGCGTTCCGCCGCGGCGTCAGTCGCGCGCCGCCTCCGGAGCGTCCCCGCGCTTCGCCCGCGTCGGGGGCGCGGCCGTCGGGCCCGACCGTGCCGCGGACGCCGGGGAGCCCGGTTCCGGGGGGAGTTCGACCGACGGCTCGCCCAGGGCGGCCAGGGCCTCCTCGGCCTTGCGCGCGTGCAGCGGGGAGAAGTCCGGGTTGATCCGCAGCGCCTCCTCCAGGTGCCGGCGGGCCGGGCCGGGCCGGTCCAGGGCGCGCTCGATCGCGCCCCGGTGGTACGTGAAGAGCGCGCTCCGCCGGCCCTCCTCCGTGGCCAGCCTCGCGTACCCCAGCGCCTCCTTCGACGCGCCCGACCGGTGCAGCGCCCACCCCAGCGCGTCCGCGGTCCCCACCGAGCGGTGGCCACGCGCCCACTCCGCGCGCATCCGGACCGCTGCGTCCGCCGGGTCGCCGTGATCCGCATCGAGGAGCCCCAGCGGTACTTCGGCCCCCGTCCAGGTGCCCTTCCGCAGCCGCTCGTACAGGGCCCGGGCCTCCCCGTCCCGCCCCAGCGACTCGTACAGCTCGCCCGCCTCCAACAGGTACTCCGGCAGCGGCAGCCGGACCAGCGCGGCCCGCCAGTCGCGCAGCGCCTCGTCCGGGCGGCCGAGGGCCGCCAGGGCCCGTGCCCGGCCCGCGAGCGAGGGTCCGTGGTCCCGCACCAGCCGCAGGGCCGCCCCGTACCGTGCGCGTGCCTCCTCCGGCTCGCCCCGCTCCCACGCCAGGTCCCCGAGCCGCCCCAGCGCCGCGGCCCTCTCGGCGTCCGAGTCAGCCAGGGCCATCGCGTCCAGGGCCGCCGCGTCGGCGTCCTCGCGCCAGCCCCGGTCGCGGTAGGTCTGCGAGGCCCTGGCCCGCACCACCGCGCCCGTGTGCAGCCCCTCCAGGTCCTCCATGGCCTTCCGGGCCGCCGCGTACTCGCCGAGGCCGTTGTAGGCGTCGATCAGCACCGGATACACCGGCCACCGCTTCGGGGCGGCCTTCCGCACCTGCTCGCCCCACTTCCGCGCGGTGCGCCAGTCGCCCCGGGCCACGGCGAGTGCGGCGAGGCCCAGCGGGGCGTCCAGGTTGCCGCGGGCGGCGGGCCGTTCGGCGAGCGAGCGCTGCAAGGCCCGTTCGGCCTTCGGGTACTCCCGGGCGTCGCCCAGGCGGGTGCCGCGCTCCGTGTAGGCCGCGCCCAACTCCGCCCAGGACGCCCCGTCCTCCGGATGGGCCCGCACCCACTGCTCCCGGTCGGAGATCAGCGCGGTCAGGTCCGGGAGCGCGGCCGGAGCGCCGGCGCGGGCCGCGACCGTCGCCCGCTCCGCCGGACCGGGCGGGGGCGGCGGACCCTGGCCGACGAACTCCGGGACGTACAACAGCACCGTTGCCGCGAGCACCGCGCCCACGCCGGCGGCCAGGACCGTCCTCGACACGTTCTGGGGCTTCATGGCGCTTACTGTGCTCCCGCGGCCGGTCGTGAGGAGAGCGCACGAAGCGCTCCCCCCGGCGGGTTCACACCGATGGCCCCGGGTGCCACGCTGGAGGCATGGACGATCTTCAGAAGGACGATCCCCGCACCGATCTCCCGATGCGACTCCACACCGCGCTGCTGGCCGGGCTCCCCGCCGAGGCGCTGCTCACCGATCCCGACGTGACGACCTCCTACGCACGGGACATGGCGAGCTTCTGCGCGGCCGGCACCCCCGCGGTGGTCGTGCTCCCGCGCACGGTCGAGCAGGTGCAGCACGTCATGCGCACCGCGACCGAACTGCGCGTCCCCGTCGTCCCGCAGGGCGCCCGCACGGGCCTGTCCGGCGGCGCCAACGCCTCGGACGGCTGCATCGTGCTCTCCCTGGTGAAGATGGACCGCGTCCTGGAGGTCGATCCGGTCGACCGGATCGCCGTCGTCGAACCGGGCGTCGTCAACGCCGTGCTGTCCCGTGCCGTCGCCGAGCACGGCCTGTACTACCCGCCGGACCCGTCCAGTTGGGAGACGTGCACCATCGGCGGGAACATCGGCACCGCCTCCGGCGGCCTCTGCTGCGTGAAGTACGGGGTCACCGCCGAGTACGTCCTCGGGCTCGACGTCGTCCTCGCCGACGGCAGGCTCCTGCGGACCGGTCGGCGCACCGCCAAGGGCGTCGCCGGCTATGACCTCACCCGGCTCTTCGTCGGCTCGGAGGGCAGTCTCGGCATCGTCGTCGGAGCGGTCCTGGCGCTCAAGCCACGGCCGCCGGCGCAGCTCGTGCTCGCCGCCGAGTTCCCCTCCACCGCGTCGGTCTGTGCGGCCGTCTGCGCGATCATGGAGCGCGGGCACACCCCTTCGCTGCTGGAACTCATGGACCGGACCACCATTCGCGCGGTCAATGAACTGACGCGCATGGGGCTGCCCAACACCACCGAGGCACTGCTCCTGTGCGCCTTCGACACCCCGGACCCGGGCGCCGATCTGGCCGCCGTCGGGGAGCTGTGCCGGGCGGCGGGGGCCACCGAGGTCGTGCCGGCCGCCGACGCCGCCGAGTCCGAACTCCTGCTCCAGGCGCGCCGGATGTCGCTCACCGCCCTGGAGACGATCAAGCCCGCGACGATGATCGACGACGTCTGCGTGCCACGGACGCGGCTCGCCGAGATGCTCGACGGCACGGCCGCGGTCGCGGAGAAGTACCGCCTGACCATCGGCGTCTGCGCCCACGCCGGGGACGGCAACACCCATCCCGTGGTCTGCTTCGACCCCGCCGACGAGGACGAGTCGCGGAGGGCGCGGGAGTCCTTCGACGAGATCATGGCGCTCGGGCTCGCCCTGGGCGGCACGATCACCGGTGAGCACGGCGTGGGCGTCCTCAAGAAGGAGTGGCTGGCGCGGGAGCTGGGGCCGGTCGGCCTGGAGCTGCAGCGCGGGATCAAGGACGTCTTCGACCCGCTGGGGCTCCTGAACCCCGGAAAGCTCTTCTGAGTCCACGGACGGCGGCGTACGGGTCACAGCTCGCCGTCCTGGGACTCGTCCGACGGCCACGGGTCGCGCAGCCAGAGCTCGTCGGCGACCGTCGTGGTCGCCAGGAGCTCGGCGAGCCCGTCGTCGAGGCCGAGGCGCTCGGGCTCGGTGCCCGGCGGGACCGCGCGCAGGGTCCGCTCCAGCCAGGCGGACACCTGCGCGGACGGGGCTTCGAGCAGTGCGTCGCCGTCGGGGGAGGAGAGCGCCATCAGGATGACGCCGCGGCCGTCGACCTTCGTCGGCCAGATGCGGACGTCCCCGTGGCCGCAGGCCCGGAAGACGCCCTCGACGAGCAGCTCGCGCGCGAAGGTCCAGTTGACCGGGTGGTCCGTGCCGATGTGGAAGGTGATGTGGACGGCGTACGGGTCGTCGGTGCGGTAGGCGAGTCGGGCGGGCACGGGGACGGAGCGCTCGGGCGAGAGCACCAGCTTCAGCTCCAGCTCGCGCTCGACGGCGGTGTTGTCGGTGTTCTGCATGGTCCTGCTCCTTCTCGCGGGCGGCCCCGGGCGGGCCTTCACCCGGAGAGAGCGGGGTGGCCGCGGTTCATTACGCGACTTCGGGAAGTTTTTTCGGGAAGTTTTTTCCCGACCCGTCCCGGGGAGGTGTTCCGGGCGGCCCACCCCGAGGGATGCATCGGCCCGAACATCACTGGGAGTGACCAATTCCGTTACGTGTCCCCCCGAAGGCGGGCTTTCTCGCGGGCTCCTTCTCCCCCCGGGGACGTTCTTCGTTACTGTCCTCCTTGGGTGCGGCACGCCCGGCGCGCTGCCGTGCGGATCAAAGGCGTTGTGACTGAACGGAGTCGGGGCAGTGGCTACTCCTCCTGGAGGCGGCGAAGAGGTACCGCAGGCGGGGTACTACCCGGACCCGTCCATTCCCGGATACATCCGGTACTGGAACGGGGGAGCCTGGGTGCCCGGCACGAGCCGGCCGGCCCCCGCGGACGGTGTGGTTCCGCCCGGTCCGCCCGCCTCGGCGGTCCCGGCCGGCCCGATCCTGGCCACCAGCCCGGCTCCGGCCCCCGCACCGGTTCCGACCCCCGCTCCGACCCCCTCGCCCGCACGGGCCGCCGCGTCCGGACAGGCCCTGCCGTCCGTGCAGACCCCGGCCCCCGTCCAAGCCGCCGCGCACGTGCCGCTCCAGGCGCAGGCTCCCGTGCCCGCGGTCGAGGAGACCGGACCCGTCTTCCTCGACGAGGAGCCGGCCGCGCCGGAGCCCGCGTCGGCGTGGCAGGCCGACGCCTCCCGACAGGCGGGCTTCGGCGGTGCACGCGACCAGAAGGTTTCCTGGGGCGCCCCCCGGACCCCCGATCCGCGCACCCCGGTCGAGTGGCCGGTGGCGGGTGGGAGCGGGCCGGAGGAGGAGGGGGACGCCGTCCCCGAGCCCCGACCGGCCGCGGGAGCGCAGCGCCTCGGGGGCATGCCGGTCACCCCGGTGCCCACGTCGACCCCGGACCCCCGGCCGCAGCCCCAGCAGCCCCGCCCGGCTCCGGAGGCTGCCGCCCCTGCTCCCGCCGCCCCCGCACCTGCCCCTGCTCCCGCCTCTTCGGCGGTTCCGGCGCCCGCTCCGGCTCCGTCCCCTGCCTCCGCTCCCGCTCCCGCTGCGACGACGCCCTCCTGGGCCCAACAGCAGGCCCAGGCCCAACAGCAGGCCCAGGCCCAACAGCAGGCCCAGGCCCAACAGTCGGCTCGGGAGCAGCAGCCGGTTGCTCCGTGGAAGCCGCCCGTCGACGACGTCTTCCAGCAGGCGGCGCGGGCGCAGGCCGCCGCACGCCCCGCCGGGCTCGGTAGGCGCCTGCTCGCCCGACTGGTCGACGGCATCGTCCTGGGCGCGCTGGTCGGCGCTGCTTCCACGCCCTTCGTGACGGCGGCCGTGGACCACATCGAGGGCAAGATCGAGGCGGCGAGACGGACCGGGACCACCGTTCAGGTCTGGCTCCTGGACGCGACCACCTCCGTCCAGCTCGGCATCGTGCTCGCCCTGCTGCTCGTCCTCGGGCTCCTGTACGAGGTGCTGCCCACCGCCAAATGGGGCCGCACCCTGGGCAAGAAGCTGTGCGGGATCGAGGTGCGGGACATCGAGGCGCACCAGCCGCCGACCTTCGGCAAGGCGCTCCGTCGCTGGCTCGTCTACGGCCTGCTGGGACTCCTGGGCATCGGCGTCCTGAACGTCATCTGGTGCCTCTTCGACCGCCCCTGGCGCCAGTGCTGGCACGACAAGGCGGCCCGCACCTTCGTGGCGCGCTGAGGCGCCCCCCGTGCCCCGTCGCCCGAACGGGCGGTGATTCCTTGCGGGCCCGCCCCGTCCGGGATGCACTGCCCCCATGAGCACCGACCAGCCGCCGTCCGGCCAGCAGCCCGAGGACGATCCCTTCAGCAAGAGGCCCCCGGAGCCGCCGGCCGGGGAGCCGCCGGCCGGCCCGCCGCCCGGGGGGCCCCCGCCGCCGGGCCCCCCGCCGGGGAACCCGTACGACAGCGCGCCCCCACCTCCGTACGGCGGCTACGGCGGGGGGTACGGGGGGACCGACCCGCTCTCCGGGATGCCGCCGCTCGCGGACACCGGTCGCCGGATCCTCGCGCGGCTCATCGACTGGGTGATCCTCGCGGTGCCGCTCGCGATCATCGGCATCCCGTTCGACGTGTACCAGCGGGCGACCGAGGACGGCGACGGCTTCGGCGACACCGTCAACAGCCTCAACGGCGGCAGCCAACTGGTCTTCCAGCTCATCACGATCGTCGCGTACGTCGCCTACGACACCGTGCTCACGGCCAGGAACGGCCGGACCGTCGGCAAGAAGCTGATGAAGCTGCGGGTCGCGATGCTCAACGACGGGTCGACGCCCCCGATGAACCAGTCGCTGCTGCGCGCCGTCGTGCTCTGGCTGCCCGCGCTGATCTGCTGCGCCTGCCTGTGGCCGTTGCTCATCCTCATCCTCATCATGGTGGACAAGCCGTACAAGCAGGGTCTCCACGACAAGGCGGCGAAGACGGTGGTCGTCAGCGCCCCCGAGTGACCCCAGGTCCTCGAAGCGGACGAAGCGTCACGAAGGGATCCGGGTGTCGGACCCCGCGCCCACGCGCTGGGCCGGCACCCGGACCTCTTTGCGTTCGGAGGGCTTGACGGGCTGCTCGCGTCGCGGCATCGTCACCGCCACCAGGATCCCGAGCAGCAGTGTCGCCACGCAGACCGCCGCGATGCCGAGCGTCGTCGTCGTACCGGAGAGCAGCAGCAGGGCCACGGTCGCGAGCACGACGGTGGCCGAACCGTAGGCGAGCTGTGCGGTGTTCGGACGCAGCATGACAAATCCGTCCCTCGGGTTCCCGACCGACTCTATGACGTCGATGCCCGGGTGGCGCCAGGGGTAAGCGTGACCTAACCCACGATGCCGAGGCGCAAGGGGCGCACAGGGTCACGAAAGCCGTCAATCCCCCCGCACATGCGCCCGTCGAGCGTCCGATAATCGGAAGTTGTCTCCCGCATAGTGCAGTTGGCTTGTGCAAGTCAAGATCTGTCTTTTCTTCCCACACTCCGATCCAATGTCGTCACTTGTGACGCGCGACCCCGCCGGACGGACACCCCACCTTCGGTCCGAGTGCGCGGGCGCCGGGGAGGACAACATCAAGTGACCAATAGACGACGGGCGATCAGAGCGTCCGCAGTCGTCGTGGCGCTCGCGGCCACCGCCGCCACCGCCTCGACCTTCAGTACTGCATGGGCCGTCGGCCACGGAAACGTGGAGCCGGTCGGCATCCAGACCGTCGACAAGACGACGGTCGACCACAACCTTGAAGGCCCCTTCAGCGAGCAGCAGGAACAGCAGCGCAAGGCTGCCCTGGAGCAGGTGCTGAACGGTGACGCCAAGGTCGAGAAGCGGGGCGGCTCCCAGGTCGTCAAGCTCGGCGCGAAGAAGTACGTCGAGCTCGGCCGTGAGAAGACCGACAAGATCTTCACCATCCTCGTCGAGTTCGGCGACCAGGTCGACAACACGACCCTGGTCGACCGCAAGGACGACGACACCACCGAGCTGAAGCCGAAGTACGGCGGCACGCCCGGCCCGCTGCACAACCAGATAGCCAAGCCCGACCGCGCCACGGACAACTCGACGGCGTGGCAGGCGGACTACAACCAGGCGCACTTCCAGGACCTGTACTTCGGTACCGGCAAGGACGCCAAGGGTCAGCCGAAGGCCTCGCTGAAGACCTACTACGAGCGGACCTCGTCCGGTCGCTACTCGGTCGACGGCGCGGTCACCGACTGGGTCAAGGTCCCGTACAACGAGGCCCGTTACGGCTCGAACTACTGTGGCCAGTCCAACTGCGGCAACGTCTGGGACGTCGTCCGCGACGGCGTGAACGCCTGGGTCGAGCAGCAGAAGGCCCAGGGCAAGACCGACGCCGAGATCAAGGCGGGCCTGGCCGAGTTCGACCAGTGGGACCGCTACGACTTCGACGGCGACGGCAACTTCAACGAGCCCGACGGCTACATCGACCACTTCCAGATCGTCCACGCGGGCGAGGACGAGTCGGCCGGTGGCGGCGTCCAGGGCGGCGACGCCCTGTGGGCGCACCGTTGGTACGCCTACGGCACCAACGCGGGCAAGACCGGCCCGGAGAGCAACAAGGCCGGCGGCACCCAGATCGGTGACACCGGCATGTGGGTCGGTGACTACACCCTGCAGCCGGAGAACGGCGGCCTCGGTGTCTTCGCCCACGAGTACGGTCACGACCTCGGTCTGCCGGACCACTACGACACGGCCGGTGGCGAGAACTCGACCGGCTTCTGGGACCTGATGTCCTCGGGCTCCTGGCTCGGCAAGGGCAAGGACTCCATCGGCGACCTGCCCGGTGACATGAGCGCCTGGGACAAGCTCCAGCTCGGTTGGCTGAACTACGCCAAGGTCAGCGACTGGCAGCGGTCCACCAAGACCACCCACAAGCTGGGCGTCTCGGCGTACAACACCAAGAACCCGCAGGCGCTCCTCGTCGAGCTGCCGAAGAAGAAGGTCACCACGGAGATCGTGGCTCCCGCCGAGGGCGCCACCCAGTGGTGGAGCGACATGGGTGACGACCTCAAGAACACCCTCACCCGCTCCGTCGACCTGACCGGCAAGAGCGCGGCCTCCCTGGACCTCCAGGGCTGGTACGACATCGAGGCCGAGTACGACTACCTGTACACCGAGGTGTCCACCGACGGCGGTGCCAACTGGACCGCCGTGGACGGCACCGTCGACGGTCAGCCGATCCCGCGCGACGCCTCCGGCACCCCGGCGCTGACGGGCATCTCCGGTGCGTACAAGAAGCTCTCGTACGACCTGGACGCCTACGCGGGCAAGAAGTTCGACCTGCGCTTCCGCTACCAGACGGACGGCGGCCTCGCGCTCAAGGGCTTCGCGGCCGACACCATCACCCTGACCGCGGACGGCGCCACCCTCTTCTCGGACAACGCCGAGAACGGTGACAACGGCTGGGTCGCCAAGGGCTTCTCGCGCATCGGCAACGGCTTCACGAACGAGTACGAGCAGTACTACATCGCGGAGAACCGCCAGTACGTGTCGTACGACTCGACCCTCAAGGTCGGCCCGTACAACTTCGGCTTCAGCGGCGACAAGGCCAGCTGGGTCGAGCACTACCCGTACCAGAACGGTCTGCTGATCTGGCTGTGGGACACCTCGCAGAAGGACAACAACACCTCGCAGCACCCGGGCCAGGGTCTCGTCCTTCCGATCGACGCCCACCCGAGCCCGCTGAAGTGGCGTGACGGCACCCTGATGCGCAACCGCATCCAGTCCTACGACTCGCCGTTCAGCATCCGTCGCACCGACGGCTTCCAGCTGCACAAGGCGGGCGAGGCGACCTGGGTCCCGTCCCAGGCCGGCAACCCGACCTTCGACGACCGCAAGGGCGTCTACTGGTTCGCCGAGAACCCGCGGGCCGGTGTGAAGGTAACTGACACCAACACCAAGATCCAGGTCGTCAAGGAGCCGAAGAACGGCCAGACGATCACGGTTCGGGTTGGTCCCTCCACCAAGTAATTGGTAAAACTGCAGGTCAAAGCATGATCGGCCGTCGCCCTCTAGCGGGCGGCGGCCGATCGTGTTTAGGTGCGTCTGACGCCGTTCTTATTGACATCTGTTCCACGGGGGAGTGGTTCCGCATGCCCAACGGAGGGTTCTGCAAGCTGCCGGGAGGCAGCGTGGTCGTCGCCATAGGGCTGCCCAGCCCGGCCGGCGACGGTGCCACGGTGCGCTTCCTGGTCCACGCCGCCAACCGCGCCCGCGCCCTGACCCGGCTGCGGAACCTGGGGCTGCGGGCGGTCTACCTCCGCGGCAACACCGAGCCGCCCACCCCGGACGAGATCACCGCGGTGCTCCACCACCCGGACGGCCTGCTGTGGCGGTCCACACCGGGTGCCGCCCAGGAGCTCTGGCACCCGGTCCGTTCCCTTCCCGGGGAGCCGGCCGCATAGGTCCGCCCGGGGCCACGGACCCTCCCGGCCCGCCCCGGGGCGCTACGCCACCACGGGCTTGCCGGTCAGCTCCACGCCCGCCGCCCGGAGCTCCTCCAGGGCCCGTTCCGTGGTCTCTCCGGCCACGCCCGCCGTCAGGTCGAGCAGGACGTGGGTCCGGAAGCCCTCCCGCGCGGCGTCGAGGGCGGTGGCCCGGACGCAGTGGTCGGTGGCGATGCCGACCACGTCGACCTCGCCGACCCCGTGCGAGCGGAGCCACTCCGCGAGCGTCCGTCCGTTCTCGTCGCGCCCCTCGAAGCCGCTGTACGCCGCCGAGTGGGCGCCCTTGTCGAAGACGGCGTCGATCGCGCCGCTGGCGACGGCGGGCGCGAAGTTCGGATGGAAGCCGACCCCCTCCGTGCCGGCCACGCAGTGCACCGGCCAGGAGGCCGCGTAGTCCGGTTCCTCGCCGGCCGGGGCGAAGTGCGCACCCGGGTCGACGTGGTGGTCGCGGGTGGCGACGACGTGCCGGTAGGAGTTGCCCGCCGTCTGGCCGATGAGGTCGGTGATGGCGGCGGCGACGTCCGCGCCGCCCGTCACCGCGAGGCTGCCTCCCTCGCAGAAGTCGTTCTGAACGTCCACAACGATCAATGCGCGGTGCATGGCGGGTGTCCTTAGCGGGTCGGAGGGGTGGGTTCGAGCCTAGAGACTTCCCCCTCCCGGCGGGAGGGGGCGTCCCGGCGGGAGGGCGGTGGCCGCCTACGCGTACTCGGTCGGCAGCACCGGTTCCCCCCGCGACAACTGGACCGCCGACATCGGCAGCCCGGCGCGGGCCGCGATGTGCCGGGAGCGGGCGGCTTCCAGGGGCTCCCGGGCCACCACCTCGCCGCCCTTGACCAGCTCGACCAGGAGCTGGCGGTCGGCGAGCCCGGGCGGGACCGGGCCGGTGCCCACGACCTCGGCCTCGGCGACCCCGTCCGCGTCCGTCCGGCGGGCCGCCCACTTGCGCCCGCCGATCGACGCCTTCCCGCCCAGCGACTTCTTGGCCACCGGCACCAGGGGCGCCCCCGGGGCGGTCGAGGCCGCCCGTGCGACCAGTTTGTAGACCATGGAGCAGGTCGGGTGGCCGCTGCCGGTGACCAGCTGGGTGCCCACCCCGTAGGCGTCGACCGGGGCCGCCGCGAGCGAGGCGATGGCGTACTCGTCGAGGTCCGAGGTGACCACGATCTTGGTGTCCCGCGCGCCCAGCTCGTCGAGCTGGGCCCGCACCCGGTGGGCGACGAGCAGCAGGTCGCCGGAGTCGATCCGGACGGCGCCCAGCTCGGGCCCGGCGACCTCGACGGCGGTCCGGACGGCCTCCGCCACGTCGTAGGTGTCGACGAGCAGGGTCGTCCCCCGGCCCAGGGCCTCCACCTGGGCCCGGAAGGCGTCCTTCTCGGTGTCGTGGAGCAGGGTGAAGGCGTGGGCGGAGGTGCCGACGGTCGGGATGCCGTAGCGGAAGCCGGCGGCCAGGTCCGAGGTGGAGTCGAAGCCGCCGACGTACGCGGCGCGGGAGGCGGCGACGGCCGCCAGCTCGTGGGTGCGTCGGGCTCCCATCTCGATCAGCCGCCGTCCGCCGGCGGCGGCCGACATGCGGGAGGCGGCGGCGGCGATGGCCGAGTCGTGGTTGAGGATCGAGAGGATCACGGTCTCCAGGAGGACGCACTCCGCGAAGGTGCCCTCCACGCGCAGCACGGGGGAGCCGGGGAAGTACACCTCGCCCTCCGGGTACCCCCAGATGTCGCCGGAGAAGCGGTAGCGGGCCAGCCACTCCAGGGTCGGCCCGTCGACGATGCCGTGTTCCTCCAGGAAGCCGAGGACGGCGGGGTCGAAGCGGAAGTTCTCGACGGCGTCCAGGACCCGGCCGATGCCCGCCAGGACCCCGTAGCGCCGCCCCTCCGGCAGTCGGCGGGTGAAGACCTCGAAGACGGACCGCCGGTCCGCCGTACCGGCCCGCAGGGCCGCCCGGAGCATGGTCAGCTCGTACTGATCGGTGAAGAGCGCGGTCGACGGCACGTCCATCCGCCGCCCGACCCCGCCCTCCGGCCGATGTTCTTCCGGGCCCGGTCCGGGGGTCCCCCCGTCGAGCGCCTCTTCCGTCGGCAGCACACCGTCCGCAGCGTTCATGGCGGCGATGCTAGCGCAGAAATCGTCACTTTGACGATTTCTATCCTCGGGCAGGGGCCGGAGGCGCGCCCCCGTTTGCGCGAGGCCCCCCCAGGGGTGACAACATGGTGTGAGTGAGCGTCGCGCCTATTGAGATCGAACGTACGGAACCGGCCGAGGAGGTCTCCGCGGTCGTCGAACCCGACGTGCCCTGGGTGACCCTCGTGCACAACGACCCGGTGAACCTGATGAGCTACGTCGAGTACGTCTTCCAGTCGTACTTCGGATACTCCAAGGACAAGGCGCACAAACTGATGCTCGACGTGCACAACAAGGGCCGCGCGGTCGTCTCCAGCGGCACCCGCGAGGAGATGGAACGGGACGTGCAGGCGATGCACGGCTACGGCCTGTGGGCGACCCTCTCCCAGGACCGCTTCTGATGGCCGGGCAGTTCGAGGCGCTTCCCGGTGGCGGTGCGGCCGTCGCGCTCGACGACGTCGAGATCTCCATCCTCCGTTCCCTCGCGGTCCAGCTCATGGAGCTGATCGGGCCGGGCGACGAGCCCGCGGCGGACGCGGATCCGCTGGCCGCGCTCTTCGCCGAGGGGCCGAGCGAGCCGCCGTCCGACCCCGCCCTCCGGCGCCTCTTCCCCGATGCGTACGGCGACGACAGCGAGGAGTTGCGGGCCGCCGCCTCCGACTTCCGCCGCTACACCGAGAACGACCTGCGGGCCCGCAAGCGCGAGGACGCCCTCGCGGTCGTGCGCGCCCTGGACTCCCTCTCCGCCGAGGCGGCGGGGGAGGGCGGTGCGGTCCTGAAGCTCTCCCCGGACGAGTCCCGGGCCTGGCTCGGTGCGCTCAACGACCTCCGGTTGACCATCGGGACCCGGCTGGAGATCACGGACGACGAGGAGAGCGAGCAGTTGTACCGGCTGCCCGACTCCGATCCGCGCAAGCCGATGGTGATGGCGTACCTCTGGCTGGGGGCGCTGCAGGAGACCCTCGTCGCCACCCTGATGCCGTAGCGACCGGCCCCCGCGGGGGAGTTCGCTCAGCGGACGCTCAAATCCGGATAACGAATGTGTTATCCGGATGCCCTCCTTGCCGTGTTGAGTCCCCTTTGAGGACCTTTGCCTGTGGCGTGCGTCACGGGCGGACGCCCCGGTCGCCGATCTTCCCGTGATAGATCTTCACGACCGCTCGGGCACGCCACCCCTGTTCCCGAGGGCGCTGGAGCCGGCCGACCGCCGGTAGCACTCCATCCACATCCGGGGGGATCGGGATCCGACCCGCGACGGGCCACGCGCCCGTGCGGATCGACATGGAGAAAGGCGCACCACCATGACCTCCTTACGGGTCGAACGGCACGACGGCGACGAGACCGCGGACTCCGCTCCGGGCGAGGGTTACCACCGGGCGCTCGGCGCCCGTCAGATCCAGATGATCGCGATCGGCGGCGCGATCGGCACCGGGCTCTTCCTCGGTGCGGGCAAGGGCATCTCCCTCGCCGGGCCCAGTCTGATCCTCGCGTACGCCCTCGCCGGCCTGGTCATCTTCTTCATCATGCGCGCGCTCGGCGAACTCCTCATGTACCGACCGGTGTCGGGCTCCTTCTCGGAGTACGCGCGCGAGTTCATCGGCCCGTTCGCCGGCTTCGCCACCGGCTGGACGTACTGGCTCTTCTGGGTCGTCACCGGCATCACCGAGGTCACCGCGGCGGCGACCTACATGACGTACTGGTGGGACGTCCCCCAGTGGCTCTCCGCCCTGGTCTTCACGGTGGTCCTCTACGCGGCCAACCTGATCTCCGTGAAGCTCTTCGGCGAGCTGGAGTTCTGGTTCTCCATGGTCAAGGTCACCGCCATCGTCGGGATGATCCTGATCTGTGCCGGCATCCTCACCCTCGGCTTCTCGGACGCGGGCGACACGGCCTCCGTCTCCCACCTGTGGGACCTCGGCGGCTTCTTCGCCGGGGAGCACGGCATCGGTTCGACCCTGATGTCCCTCCAGATGGTGATGTTCGCCTTCCTCGCCGTGGAACTGGTCGGCGTGACGGCGGGCGAGTCCAAGGACCCCGGGACGGTCCTGCCGAAGGCGATCAACACCGTTCCGTGGCGCATCGCCGTCTTCTACGTGGGTGCGCTGCTCATGATCCTCTCGGTCGTCCCCTGGACCGAATTCGCTCCGGGCGTCAGCCCGTTCGTCGCGGCCTTCGAGAAGATGGGCCTCGGCGTCGGCGCCGCGATCGTCAACTTCGTCGTCCTGACGGCGGCCCTGTCCTCCTGCAACTCGGGCATGTACTCCACCGGCCGCATGCTGCGCGACCTCGCGCTCAACGGGCAGGGTCCGAGGGCCTTCACCCGGCTGACCCGGTCCGGCACCCCGCTGGTCGGCACCACGGTCTCGGCCGCACTGATGACGGTCGGCGTCTGGATCAACTACCAGTGGCCCGGCGAGGCGTTCGGCTACGTGGTCTCCTTCGCCACCATCTCCGGCATGTGGGCCTGGATCGTCATCCTGCTCTGCCAGATCCGCTATCGGCTCAAGGCCGACCGGGGAGAGCTCCCGCAGTCCTCCTTCAAGGCTCCGGGCGGCATCTGGCTCAGCGTCTTCTCGCTCGCCTTCATCGGCATGGTGATCGTGACCATGGGGATGGACGAGGACAACCGGGTGGCGCTGTACGGCGCGCCGGTGTGGGCCCTGCTCCTCGCCGTCTCCTATCTGGTGCTCAGGGCCCGCAACCCCGAGGGCGCCGCCTTCGCCAAGCGAACCTGACGCCTCTGACCTGCAAGGTCTCGCCATTCGGGCCGTTCCGTACCATGACTCGGTACGGAGCGGCCCGTCTGCTTATCCTGTCGTCATGCTGACCATCACCCGGGCCCTGTACGACCAGATCGTGGAGCACTCCCGAGCGGACCACCCCGACGAGGCCTGCGGCGTCGTCGCCGGTCCGGTCGGCAGCGGACGGCCCGAGCGGTTCATCCCGATGCTCAACGCCGCCCGTTCGCCCACCTTCTACGAGTTCGACTCCGCGGACCTGTTGAAGCTCTACCGCGAGATGGACGACCGGGACGAGGAGCCCGTGATCGTCTACCACTCGCACACCGCGACCGAGGCGTACCCGTCCCGCACGGACATCTCGTACGCGAACGAGCCGCAGGCCCACTACGTCCTCGTCTCCACCGCCGACAGCGACGGCGCCGGCCCCTTCCAGTTCCGCTCCTACTCGATCGTCGAAGGCGTCGTGACGGAGGAGGAGATCAAGGTCGTCGAGGCCTACGAGTAGACCCCCGCGGTCCGGTCGGACGGGTGGCGAGCGTCACTCCGCGGCCGTGCGGCGGGGTCCGCCGCGAGGGCGCCCGCCGACCGGACCGGGCCGCGCCCCCCGGCGTCCGGGGGGCGCGGTGGTGGTCCCAGGCCCCGTCCGGCCGGGGCGATCCGACCGTCGACCCCGCGCGCCGTCCACGGGTCGGTCATCAAGCGTCCGCCATCTGAGATCACATTCCGGAACCCGGACCGGGAATCGATACGATGAGCCCATGGTTTTCCATGACGTGAGCGAAGAGACTCCGAGCAGCACCCTGCTCGTTGCACGCCTGCACGTCGACCTGTGCCGCCTCGCCAGCGCCATCTGTACGTCACGCGCTGCGCTCTGAGCGACCTGCCGAGCGCCCTCACCGTACGACCCCCTCCGCGCGGGGGCCACAGCAGCGCGCCCATCACGCCACTTCCGACAGGAGCCCACGCCATGGCCATCGAGGTCCGCATCCCGACCATCCTCCGCACCTACACCGACGGCGCCAAGGCCGTCGAGGGCAGCGGCGGCACCCTCGCCGAGCTCTTCGCCGACCTGGAGTCCCGCCACACCGGGATCGAGGCCCGCATCGTCGACGGCGACAAGCTCCGCCGCTTCGTCAACGTCTACCTGAACGACGAGGACGTCCGTTTCCTCAACGGCATCGACACCGAGCTCACCGACGGCGACAACGTCACGATCCTGCCGGCCGTCGCCGGCGGCATGGTCTGATCCACATGCGCTACGACTCCTCGCTGGCGGCGGTCGGCAACACGCCGCTGGTCCGCCTCCCCCGACTCTCCCCCTCGGACGACGTCCGCATCTGGGCGAAGCTGGAGGACCGCAACCCGACCGGCTCGGTCAAGGACCGCCCCGCGCTCCACATGATCGAGCAGGCGGAGAAGGACGGCCGGCTCACGCCCGGCTGCACCATCCTGGAGCCGACCAGCGGCAACACCGGCATCTCCCTCGCCATGGCCGCCAAGCTCAAGGGCTACCGCATCGTCTGCGTGATGCCCGAGAACACCAGCGAGGAGCGGCGCCAACTGCTGGCGATGTGGGGCGCGGAGATCATCTCCAGCCCCGCCGCCGGCGGTTCCAACACGGCCGTCCGGGTCGCCAAGGAGCTCGCCGCGGAGAACCCCTCCTGGGTGATGCTCTACCAGTACGGCAACCCCGACAACGCCGGTGCCCACTACGCCACCACGGGCCCCGAGATCCTCGCCGACCTGCCCTCCATCACCCACTTCGTGGCGGGCCTCGGCACCACCGGGACCCTGATGGGCGTCGGCCGCTACCTGCGCGAGCACAAGCCCGACGTCAGGATCGTCGCCGCGGAACCCCGCTACGACGACCTGGTCTACGGCCTGCGCAACCTCGACGAGGGCTTCGTCCCCGAGCTGTACGACGCCTCCGTCCTCACCACCCGCTTCTCGGTCGGCTCCGCCGACGCGGTCACCCGCACCCGCGAACTCCTCCAGCAGGAGGGCATCTTCGCGGGCGTCTCCACGGGTGCCGCTTTGCACGCGGCCATCGGCGTCGGCAACAAGGCGCTCAAGGCGGGCGAGAGCGCCGACATCGCCTTCGTCGTCGCGGACGGCGGCTGGAAGTACCTGTCGACGGGCCTCTACACGGCCAAGACGACGGAAGAAGCGATCGAAGCGGTCCAGGGCCAGCTCTGGGCATAGCCCCCTCGGGCCGGCACCTCCCGGCCGAGGAGCCGGCGGGCCGCCGTCCCCGGCGGCCCGGCCCGCCCCGCGGCGGTCCCCTGCGCGCCGCTCAGCGCGCCAGATGGCGGACCTGGTCCCAGACGACCGGGTCCGCCGTTCCCACTCTCCGGCGGAACTCCCACACCGGCACGTCCCGCAGCTCGTCCGTCTCCAGGAAGCTGGGCCGCCCCTGCGCGTCGCCCACCGAACCCGGCGGAAGCGCGATGACCCCGGGCCGTTCGTCGTGGTACTTGCTGGTGATCTTCGCGACGAGCGCGTTGTCCCCCCGTACCGCGAGCACCAGACAGGGCCGGTCCTTCGACCCGGGCCCGTCCTCGTAGGGCACGTCCGCCCACCAGATCTCGCCGGCCCGCGGCAGCTTCGCCGGCTTCCGGCCGCGCGGTGCGGGCCGGGCCGGGGGACGTCCCGGCGGCCGGGTGCGGACCGAAGGCCCCCGCCGCGGGCGGCGCACCGACCGCTTCCATCCGTCGGCGACCGCCACCACCAGGGCGAGCACCACGACCGCGACCAGCGCGGGCCACCACGACGTGTCCATACCTCAAGACGGTACCGGCGCACGGTTCGCTTCGCCGTGGCGCCCCCCCCATCCATCCGAACCGGTGACAGCGCCCGTGAGTTCGCCCACAACGGGCCGTCCCGAAGGAGCGACAGGCCCGGGTGCGCCTTAGGCTCGACAGACCGCACAGCCTCCCCCTCCCTCAGCGCGTTTCCCGCACCCGTCCACGGAGGTTCCCGCTCCATGAAGCTCACCGTCGTCGGTTGCTCCGGGTCGTTCCCGTCCGCGGACTCGGCCTGTTCGAGCTACCTCGTCGAGGCCGACGGCTTCCGGTTGCTCCTCGACATGGGCAACGGTGCCCTGGGCGAGCTGCAGCGCCACATCGGTCTCTACGACCTCGACGCGATCTTCCTCAGCCATCTGCACGCGGACCACTGCATCGACATGTGCGGGTACTTCGTCGCCCGCTACTACCGGCACGAGGGCGGGCGCTGCGACGCGATCCCCGTCTACGCGCCGGAGGGTGCCGAGCAGCGGCTGACCACGGCGTACGCCGACACCCCCTCGGCCACCTCGATGAGCGAGGTCTTCGACTTCCACACCCTGACCTCGGGCTCCTTCCGGATCGGTCCCTTCTCCGTGCGCACCGAGAAGGTGTGCCATCCGGTCGAGGCGTACGGCATCCGGATCGAGCACGGCGGCCGTTCGCTCACCTATTCCGGGGACACCGGCGTCTGCGACGCGCTGCACGACCTCGCCGACGGCACCGACCTCTTCCTCTGCGAGGCCTCCTTCACGCACGGCAAGGAGGACATCCCGGCCCTCCACCTCAACGGCAGGGAGGCCGGCGCCCATGCGACCCGGGCGGGGGTGGGCCGGCTGGTCCTCACCCACATCCCGCCGTGGACGGACGGCGAGCAGAACCTCGCGGACGCGCGGGAGGTCTTCGCGGGCCCGTCGGAGCTGGCCCGCCCCGGCGCGGTCTACGAGGTCTGAGCCCGGGCAGGTCCGCGGGCTCCGCGCCCGGACCGCCCCGTGACGACGGGAAGGGCCCCGGAACCGTGATGGGATGCCGTTGGTTAATTCGGGGCCTGCCTACTTCGCCCTGTCGATCGTTTGGTCGGCGGGGCGAAGTGCTGCGAAGTGGCTGGTGCGGGTGCGGG